>JANOMH010000618.1:0-2566 GCA_031420215.1 Rhodobacterales bacterium
CGACGCATCGTGATCCGTCCGGTATTGTTCCGGCCGCCGTTCTTGGTCAATCCCTCAGTAAGGGATTTAACCGGGCGGCCTTTCCAAAGCTCCGAACGGTCGATCAGAACCAACCCTCGTTGGCCAGGCGTCGTCGGCTTATACGACTTAAGTGCCATACTTTCTGTCTTCCGTTTGCTTTGCGGGCCTTATGACCCGTCAGTGATGAAGAGCCCCGAAGGTCTCAGTGATTTTGGTGGCAGGGTGGGTTAAAACCCACCTTACTCTGTAGTGACCAAGCCCCGGACGAATCCGGGGCCTTGCCGATAGGGTCGTCTATTAGAGCCCGGTCGAGACGTCAATCGTGTTACCCTCAACGAGGGTAACATAGGCTTTCTTCACATCGCGCCGGGTGCCGAGGGCCCCGCGGAACCGCTTAACCTTGCCTTTGGTGATGGTCGTGTTCACGGCCTTTACCTTGACACCAAACAGCGCCTCGACGGCCTCTTTGATCTGCGGCTTGTTGGCAGCGATATCCACTTCGAACACCACGGCATTGGCGTCAGACGCCATCGTGGCCTTTTCGGTGATGATCGGCTTGCGGATGATGTCGTAATGTTCGGCCTTCGCCGCGACGTCCACTTTGCTCACTGGCTTTTTCATTTCAGCCGCGCCTCCAGCGCTTGCAGACCGGCCTTGGTGATGACCAGCGTATCGCTTTTCAGGATGTCATAGACATTGGCACCCATCGAAGGCAGCACATCCAGGGTCTGGATATTGGCAGCCGCACGCAGAAAATCGGCATTCACCGACACGCCGTCGATGATCAGCGCGCGCTTCCAGCCCAGATTGCCCAATTGCTTGGCCAAGGCACTGGTTTTCACGATTGCGATTTCGGCGCTGTCGATGATGACCAACTCGCCCGCCGCACGTTTAGCCGACAAGGCATGACGCAGACCCAAAGCGCGGAACTTCTTGGTCAGATCATGCGCATGGCTGCGCGGCTGCGGGCCTTTGTAAGTACCGCCGTGCCGGAAAATCGGCGCCTTTTTGGAGCCGTGGCGTGCGCCGCCGGTGCCTTTCTGGCGGTAGATCTTCTTGGTCGAATAGGACACGTCAGACCGACCCAGGGTCGAGTGGGTGCCCTGCTGTTTGGCAGCACGCTGCCAACGGACCATGCGGTGCAGGATGTCTACGCGTGGGTCGAGCCCAAAGATCGCGTCGTCGAGTTCGACGGACCCTGCGGCCCCGCCGTCCAGCTTGATTGCATCAAACTTCATTTGTCGTCTCCTTCGGCATCAGCAACCGGAGCAGCGGCAGCCTCGGCTTCAGCAGCCTGCATGGCAACTTCTTCAGCTTCGGCAGCGGCCTTGGCGGCGGCGGCTTCGGCAGCGGCAGCTTCAACAGCAGCAGCTTCAGCCAGTTTTTTGGCTTCATCGGCATGCGACTTCAACGCCGCAGGATAGATCACATTCTGCGGGATCGGTTTTTTGACCGCATCCTTGACCGTGACCCAGCCGCCCTTGTTGCCCGGAACCGCGCCACGGACCATGATCAGACCACGGTCGATGTCGGTGCGGACGACTTGCAGGTTTTGGGTGGTGATACGGGTGGTGCCCATGTGCCCCGCCATCTTCTTGCCTTTGAAAATCCGGCCCGGATCCTGACACATGCCGACCGAACCGTGGCTACGGTGCGACACCGACACACCGTGGGTGGCGCGCAGGCCACCAAAGTTGTGCCGTTTCATCACGCCGGCAAAACCTTTACCGATGGATGTGCCGGACACGTCCACAAACTGGCCCTCAAAGTAATGGGCGGCGATGATTTCTTCACCAACCGCGATCATGTTTTCCGGGGCAACCCGGAATTCAGTGATCTTGCGCTTGGGTTCAACCGAAGCGGCAGCAAAATGGCCGCGCATGGCTTTCGACACGCGCTTGACTTTGGCAGTTCCGGCACCAAGCTGAACAGCCGTGTAGCCGTCCTTTTCGATGGTCCGTTGGGCGACAACCTGCAGGCTGTCGAGCTGAAGCACGGTGACAGGAACCTGCCGACCGTCTTCCATGAAAAGACGGGTCATGCCCATCTTTTTCGCAATGATTCCAGAGCGCAACATATTCAGTGACCCCCCTTAAACCTTGATCTCGACATCGACGCCAGCGGCCAGGTCGAGCTTCATCAGCGCGTCCACGGTCTGCGGGGTCGGGTCGACGATATCCAGCAGGCGCTTGTGCGTGCGAATCTCAAACTGGTCACGGGACTTCTTGTCGATATGCGGTCCGCGCAGAACGGTGAACTTTTCGATCTTGTTCGGCAACGGGATCGGGCCACGGACCGACGCGCCGGTGCGCTTGGCGGTCGAGACGATCTCGGCGGTGCTGGCATCGAGCACGCGGTAGTCGAACGCCTTCAGGCGGATGCGGATGGTTTGGCTTTGCGCCATGATGTGGGCCTCTTACTGGGCATCAGATTGAGAGGTGGGCCGGGCAGGATTGCGCGGGCTACGTCGAACCTGTGTAAAGAAAGTAAGGTGGGTTTCAACCCACCTTACTTATCGTCTTGATCGCGTTGCTTACGCGAGGAT
>JANOMH010000619.1:0-3842 GCA_031420215.1 Rhodobacterales bacterium
CCGATTGCAGGATATTCGGGCCGCGAAAGCCTTCGGCGAGGATCGTGTCCATATCAATCGCCCACCATCCGATGTCATGTAGCAGGATGGCAAGGAGGCAGACATCGCGGTTGGCGTCCGGAAAATGTTCCAAAAGCCGCAACGCCCAGTCAAACGACAACGGGATATGCAGGTCATTCTTGCGCGCGCGCATGTAGGGTTCGGCGGCGCGCCAGACCGGATCGTAGCGCGCGGGGTCATGGGTCATTTTGTATGCCAATACTGTTCAGGAGGACGGCGGGGAGGCGATTTCTTCGAAGAAATCGTAACGGAACCTTTGAAGGTTCCGATGCGGTATTTTAGAAAATTCCGCCTCCTCGCGGTCCCTTCGGTTCAATCCAATATGGTCACAGTGCCGGTGTTGCCATCGACCCGGACCCGCATTCCGGTTTTGATCCGGGTGCTGGCGTTGCCGGTGCCGGTGACAGCCGGCAGGCCGTATTCGCGGCAGACAATCGCTGCATGGCTCATCATGCCGCCGATGTCGGTCACGGCGGCGGCGATTTTGCCGAACACCGGGGCCCAGGATGGGGCTGTCACCGGCGTCACCAGAATCTCGCCCTTTTGCAACTCGCCCAACTGGTCGGGGCTACGCAACACCCGCGCGATGCCTTCGACCACGCCTTGCGATGCGGCCATGCCTTTGAGGCCGCCACTATCGTCCGCAGTCCCGACCCAGCGAGCAATCGCATCGGAGGTAATGCCCCACAGCATGATGGTAAAGGGTTCCGAGATCACTTCGGGCGGCTCGTTCAGCGCAGGCAACGGCGGTTCGCTACCCAAAATCTTGACCAAATCCCGCCGCCGCGCCACTTCCTCGGGCCAGACCGCAGAGCCGACATTCTGTGTGCCAATCGCCCAGGAACTGCAATAATCCCACAGCACATCGCGCACTTCGTTGCGGTTCAGATAGAACATGCCGTCTTCGTCCGGCCAAAATCCCTGCCCTTGCAACAGCTTCGACAGCCCGCGCATCTTGCGCCAGAACACGCCCAGCGCCCAATGTTCGATGTAAAAGTTGTGATCCTCGACATAGGGAAACACGGTGCGGGCCAGACCCAGTTTGCCGTCGAACACGCCCTGAGCGTCTTCATCCATCATCTCGCGGTATTCGGCGGTGATCCGGTCACGTTCGGCCAACAGCCGGGCGGTCGGGCGTTCGATCGCCTCGCCCGCCTTGGCGCGGGGGATGTAATCGCGCAGATAGCCCAGCGGGATGTCCAGATGGTCGATCCAGTATTTGTCGGTCGAATAAAAGCCGTTGCCGCTGGTAAAGTTGAACCACGGGTCTTTGGCGGCCTCCCATGCGGCCAACCACTTGGCCCCGTTGGCTTTTGCAGCAACCGCCGCCAGCGCCTGATCCACCGATCCGGTCATCAGCGCGTCATCCACGCCCAATTCGACAGCCAGCCGCGACAGCTTTTTGATCTCGTCATCGGGGCGGAACAGCTCACTGTCCACACCCTGCACCATCTTGGCAATCGCCTGATCGGGTATGGTCGGGAACTGGCTTTTCACAAAGCCAAAGAAATCCAGATAGGCGGCATAGCCGAGGTTCAGGAACTCGAAATGGTATTGCCAGGTCTTGTACGACAGCTCGATCAGCTTTTCATAGGATTCAAAGATTGCGTTGGTGTTGTCGAGGCCCCGGCCTTCCTTGACCCATTCGACCGGCACCACATCGGGAAGTTCGTCAAAACTGATCGCGTTCATCTGGGCGATCATGTCCGCAACCTTGGTCTTCCAGTTGGCCAAAAGGTCGTACCAGTTGCCGAAATAATGCCCGGCACGGTCCATGAACTGCGGAACGCGGGCGCCGATATCCTCGGGTGCGACGGCCACCGGGCTGAAATAGACAAAGCCGTTCAGGATGCGGTAGTCGATCCCATTGGCGGGCGGCACCAGTAGGTGGCGGCTGTTGTACTGGCCCAGACATTTGATCGCAAAGTCGAGGAAAATCACGTCAAACGGGCGCAGCGGGGTTGGCCAGTGCTGGCTGTTGCAAAACCAGAACTTGGCGTCATCCTCGGCCCGGCGGGCAGGCTGAAACTTGGTGTAATATGGGTAAAGGCTTTGCCAATCCTCGGCGCCTTTTGGCGGTTTTACATCGAAAGCGCTGGGAAACAGCGATACTTTGGCGTCCATGTGGTAGTTCCTCCCTTAGTTTCTTGGCTTTGAATAACTTGGCCCGTGGCGTCAGCGCTTCACCGGCATCGCAGTGGTCAGTGTTCCTACGATACCCATCATGCCGGTTTCATAGGTCTTTTTGGGTGCGTCGGTTTTCTTTTGGCTCCAGATCGTTTCGGGGCGGCTTTGCAGGGCCAGCAGGTTTTCACCATCTGGCAAATCCGCGTCAATCGCCCATTCCACATCCTGCGGGCATTTATTCTGCCGTTCCAACCGTTTGGCCAAACGAGCCACGGCGAGGATCTCGGCATCCGACAGGCACTGGATCTTGCGGCGGCCCTCCTCGACCTCGCGCTCGACCGCCTGGCCCAAGGCTACATCGCCGACCAGTTCGACGTGTTTGTCGGAAATTACCCGGCCAATAATAGTTTCCATCACCTTTTCGACGGTGTAATTGTCCGGCGTCACCACGCCCGACACCACCATTTCACCCAAACCCCAGGAGGCATCGATCACGATCTTGGTGCGGTCGCCGTTCAGCGGGTCAATCGACATCGCCACCCCCGCCGCCCGCGCATTGACCATCTTTTGCACGCCCACCGACATCAGCACATCGGCATGCACGATCCGGTTCTTTTCGCGGTAGGCCACGGCGCGGGTGGTATACAGGGACGCCCAGCAATCGCGCACCTTTTCCAACACATCATCAATGCCGCGCACCCACAGATAGGTGTCTTGCTGGCCTGCGAAAGACGCATCCGGCATATCCTCGGCAGTGGCGGATGATCGCACCGCCACCGGCATATCCGCCCCCATCGCTGCATAGGCCACGCGAATCGCCGCTTCGACCGCTTCGGGCAGTTTATGGCTGCGGATGCGGATACGGATCGCATGGGCGGCGCGGTCAATGCTGTCGATGTCATAGGGGTCAACCCCCGCCATGTGCCGCTCTATCTCGGCCCGCAGCCCATGATCTTGCAGCATTGTCGCATAGGCATCGGTCGTCACGGCAAACCCCGGCGGCACTGCAACCCCGGCTTGGGTCATCTGGCCAAGCGAGGCGCATTTGCCCCCCACCCGTGCATGATCTGCGGTGCCGATCACGCTGAAATCAAGGGTATAAAGATCGCTCACTGATCCCACTCCACCATTACCGATTTGGGCACCCGAAAGCCGATATTGCGCTGATACTCAGCCGCGAACCCGGGGGCGAGCCGCAGCGTCGGGAAGCGTTCGGACAATTGCCGCAACAAGATCGCAGCTTCCATCTTGGCCAGTTGGAAGCCTAGGCAATAGTGGATACCATAGCCGAAACTCAGATGGGTGCGGGCGTTTTCGCGGGTGATATCCAGCTTTTCGCCGGCCGGGAATTTCGATTCGTCCCGGTTGGCCGACCCGGTGATCATCAAAATCTCGGCCCCCGCTGGCAGGTCCACCCCGCCCACAGTTGCCGCAACCCGCGCCTTGCGCCGCCAGCCCACGACCGAGGGCATATAGCGCAGCATTTCCTCGACCGCATTGGGAATCAGTGACGCATCCGCCCTGATCGCGTCCCAGGCATCGCGGTTGTCCATCATGCTCAGCACATAGTTGCCCATAAAGGTCGAGGTGGTTTCATGGCCGGCAAACAGGGTCGAATACAGCACGCCCGCAATCTCATCGCGGGTGATATCCGC
>JANOMH010000620.1:0-10470 GCA_031420215.1 Rhodobacterales bacterium
TGCGTGGCCGGGGCAGCCTCTGGGGCATAGCGCTGAATGAACGCCCACAGGGTTTCCTTGCTTTCAGCGCCCGACACCGATGCCAGGTTAAGCAGCATCGCAAACGACACGACCATGTCAGAGCCGGGCACATTATGCCCATGGATATGAAAAACCGGATTGGCCAGCTTGCCCGCGTCATCCTGTGTTGCGTAGGCGCGCAATTGCTGGTGGTATTCATCGACCGCCTTGGGGATCACATCGAAATGCATCCGCTTGGCGGTCTTTGGCTTTTGATACATGAAATAGGACAGGCTTTCCGACGACGCATAGGTCAGCCATTCGTCAATCGACAGGCCATTGCCCTTGGTCTTGGAAATCTTTTGGCCCTGTTCATCGAGGAATAATTCATAGCTGAAGTGATGCGGTTTCTTACCGCCAAGCACCTCGCAAATCCCGTCATAGATCGGGGTATTGGTCGAATGATCCTTGCCATACATCTCAAAATCCACGCCCAGAGCGGCCCAACGGGCCCCGAAATCGGGTTTCCACTGCAATTTCACCTGACCGCCGGTCACCGGCAGCGTCCATTCGCGGCCCGTCTCATCGTCAAAGGTAATCGTGCCTTCCTTGGCATTGACCTCTTTCATCGGGACATAGAGCACCCGGCCGGTTTCGGGATGGATCGGCAGGAAACAGGAATAGGTCTGTTGGCGTTCCTCGCGCAACGACGCCAGCATGATCGCCATGATCGCGTCATAACGTTCGCAGGCGAGCAAAAGCGTTTCATCGAACTGCCCGGATTTATAGAACTCCGTCGCCGAGATGAATTCATATTCAAACCCGAACGTATCCAGAAACCGGCGCAGCATGGCGTTGTTATGGGCGCCAAAGCTGTCATATTCGCCAAACGGGTCGGGAACGCTGGTCAGCGGCCGCTGCAGGTTTTGCAACAGCATCTCGCGGTTCGGCACATTATCGGGCACCGTGCGCATCCCGTCCACATCGTCGGAAAACACGATCAGGCGGGTGGGAATATCGGAAATCACCTCGAACGCACGGCGGATCATCGTGGTGCGGCTGACCTCGCCAAACGTGCCAATATGCGGCAGGCCGGATGGGCCATAGCCGGTTTCAAACAGCACATAGCCCTTGGCAGGCGGGGCTTTTTCATAGCGTTTCAACAGCGCGCGCGCTTCTTCAAAGGGCCAAGCCTTGCTGGTCATGCCTGCATCGCGCAACTGGGACATCGTGTTTGCCTTTCGATTGGCGGGGTTTCCGCCCGCACTCCCTATTGCGCGAACGGGGGGGCGTCAATAAATGGGAACCAGAACACAAAGGAACTGGCAATGTCTGACACCCCTTCGATGACCGCACAGGATAGTCTGGTTGCCCTGATGATCGCGGTGTCGGCGACGGACGAAAACATCCGCACGGCGGAACTGGTGCAAATCAGCAATATCGTCAACAATCTGCCGATCTTTGCCACCTATGACCCCGACATGCTGCCCACCATCAGCCGCACGGTGTTTGACCTGCTGGAGCAGGAGGACGGCCTTGACGCACTGTTCGGCCTGATCCGCGACGCCCTGCCCGAGGGCTTGTTTGAAACAGCTTATGCCATGGCCTGCGATGTCGCCGCCGCCGATGGCAAAATCAGCGCCCAAGAGGGCCGGATGCTGGAGGAAATCCGCGAAGAGCTGGACATCGACCGCCTCCACGCCGCCGCCATCGAACGCGGCGCGCGGGCCCGGTATATGACGATCTGACGGAACCATTCCGGCGGCGTTGGCGTTATCCTTTTGCGCTTTCACGTTGGCGCGGAAATGGAGCCTGTCATGGTTTACGGAATGCAATACGGCTGGGGATCGGGCCTGATGGGTCTGCTGATCCTGATTGCCGACCTTTATGCGATCATTCAGGTTTTGGGGTCGACCGCGACGACAGGGGCCAAATTGCTGTGGATCCTGCTGATCCTGTTCCTGCCGGTGATCGGCTTTATCCTGTGGCTGCTGATGGGGCCGGGAAACAAGCGGCTGTCGATCTGATCATCCGGCATAAACCGCGCTCCAGCGTTGCAGCAATTCCTGCTGCAACCGTTTGGCCCGGTGGTTCCAGTCGCGCGCCCCATCGGGGATTTCTTCGCCGGATTGCAGGGCAGCGGCCCGGCTGACCGGGTCAGCGCAGAATATGGCAAAGCTCAGGTCGGCCCCGCCAGAGGTGCGGATATAGCCCGCCAAGGCACTGACAAAGTTCAGGGTTCCGGTCTTGGCCACGACCACCGCAGGCGGCGCGGCCAGCGCCTCGCCTTCGTCATCGGTCAGCACGATATCCTTCATCAACCCGCGCAATTGCCCGGCCGGGGCAGCGGCGACCAATGTTTTGACCATCTGTTCCGCGGTAATGTTCGATGCGCCGTTCAAGCCAGAGTGATCGACAAAGTGACACTGCACCCCCAAAGCCGAGGCTGCCCACCCTGTCATCGCCCTGCCCGAGGCCGCCAGATCGCGGGGGCGGCCACCCCGCTGGACTGACGCACTCAGACCCAGGGTCTCTGCCGTCAGATTAGTCGAATATTTCAGCATATCGTGGATGATGTCGGACAAGGGATCAGACAAAAGTCGCACCAGTTCGGCCCCGGCTGGCACATTTTGGACCGGCACCGGGGCTGACAACTGGATCCCTTGGGCGCGGGCCAATGACCGGAACACATCGCCTGCATAGAGGGCCGGGTTGCGCACCGGCAACCAGCGCGACCCATTGGCCCCCAGCGCTGATCGGGCCACGGTCCAGTCATCCATCCCATCCGTAGACGCATAAGTATAAACCGGCAGATCCCGGTCCACGACAGTCATCCGGGCACTGTTGACACTAGGCCGGACCAGATCCGTGCGCGCATCCATGGTCACCGTATACTGGCCGCCAGTTCGGACCCATTCGAAATAGACCCGGTTGAAATTCAGGTTCAGGCCACAGATCGCCGGATTGTAGTCCAGATGCTGCATCTGAACAGGGTCAATCTCGTGGATATAAGGTAACGCGCCGCCCCACACTTTGAAATCGCCGGTAACCCGGCGCACCCCGGACTGCTTCAGCCGCCCGGCCATGGTGGCCAGATGATCGGTGGTCAGCACCGGATCGCCGCCACCGGCAAGGATCAGATCGCCGGTCAGCACCCCATCGGTCAGCGACCCGGTGCCGATCAGTTTGGTGGCAAACCGATGCCCGGGACCGAGTGCATCCAGCGCATAAAGTGTTGTGATGGCCTTGGTCACGCTGGCGGGGGGCTGCGGGACGGCGGCATTGCCCTGTTCCAGCACCAGACCGGTGCGGGCGTCGGCCACAACATAGCCCACAATCCCGCCCAAACGGGCCCCAGTGACATAGTCCGCCGCTCCGGGGCGAACTTGCGGTATGGGCGGCGCTGCCGGGCCGGGTCTGGCCAAAGGGCGCAAGGCGGTTAGCGGAGCCTCGGCCAAAGCCGCCCCGGCAGAGCAGGCGGCCCCGAGCAGGACGGCGCGCCGAGTCAAATGGGGGGGCAATTGGAGTTTCATGGCGCTGTTCTAGACAGATGACGCGACTGGCTTCAACACCTGACCCGCCCCCTGGCAGAGCAATTTTGCGGCACCGTCACACCCATTCCCCTCGCGCCCGGATCGCAGTTGAGGATTGTTCATTCAGCGGCAGATTTACGAAACACCATGCCGGGGCGGTGAGGTGCCCAAGAGTGCGGGCATCCCGCGCCTGAATGCGGCTGTCCTGAAACACCCGCGCCGCTTTCGACAATCGCCCCGCCAATTGCTGGCCGGGGCGGGCAAGCACGCCGACCGGGACCATCTGCATGATCGCCTGCCAATCCTGCCAGAGATGAAACTGCGCCAGATTATCGGCCCCCATCAGCCAGACAAAGCGAACGGCCGGCCGGGCGGCACGCAGCGCCTTGAGGGTCTGCGCCGTGTATCTGGTGCCCAGTTGCGCCTCGACATCGGTCACCGAAACGCGCGGATGGCGCATCAGGGCGCGGGCGGCCTGTAGCCGCTGATCCAGCGGGGCGGGGCCATGTTCCTTAAGCGGATTACCCGGACTGACCAGCCACCAGACCCGGTCCAACCCAAAGCGTTGCAGGGCGGCCTTGGTGATTTGCACATGGCCTTGGTGCGGCGGATCAAAGGATCCGCCGAGCAGGCCGATCACAGCGCCGGGCGGGGCGGCAGGCAGGCGCAGGGCACCTAGCACCGACACACCGGCCCGCTACCTGAAAGGATTGATTTTTGCAAAGTGATCTGCTACCCTTGGAGTTGCATTTTTTAACAACCATTCATTCAACTCATTGCATAAGGGGCTTGTCAATGTCTCCACTTCAAACCTTGTCACGACTGCTCAGGGTCGATCCGAAAACCGGAACGTTCATTCTGACCGGTTTGGCGCTGCTTGCGGCAGCGGCGATGGCACTGGCCTTTGGGTCGAACATCGACGATGCCGTCGTGCTGGCGGTCTATATCATGATCTTTGCGCTGGCTGTGACGGTGTTGACCTTTATCTCGCGCCACCAGACCATGCGCACCACACTGAGTTGGATCGCAGTTGTGGCCTTTGGCGGCTGGGTTGCAGGGCTGTTCGGATCAGCCCTTGGCATCCCGCCGAGCTTGCCGCCCATGCCGTGTTACATTCGTCTGCCGATCGAGTTGCCCGAGGCCTGCGTGGCGCGGCTGTCCACCACCACACGGGTGATCGGCGAGGATAATGCCTTCCTGCTCCCGCAGCTGACGCCATTCAACGGACCCGAGCGGATCTGGACTGCCGAGAACCACATCATCCCGCCCCCTACCGACGTGACCGTCGTGCTGCAATTCACCGAAGCGGTATCACGCGATGCGACCATCGCTTTGACCACCACCCTGTCCGAGGCGGGATGGATCATCTCTGACGGCGCCGCTGGCGGTGAACTGGTCACCGCAGGCCCCGACCAGAACGAAGTGCGCTTTTTCCGCGAGGTTGACAGCGCCGCTGCAGTTCAACTGGCCGAGGCGCTTTATGCTCAAAACCCCGGCACGCCCATTGCAGTGCGTGATTTCACCCGGCTGGAAACCTATGCCAAATCCGGACTGCTGGAGGTCTGGCTCAGCAGCCTGACCGCCGGGATCAGCGGGTAAAACGCATAAAGGCGAATTTCTGGCTGTCCGGCGCCCATGACGGCACGTTGATCGTGCCTTGCCCACCATAAAGCCGCACCAGTTCGCGGGACGGCCCGCCAGAGGCCGGGAGCAACCGCAGCGACACATCCAGCCCACCCGGATGGCCCTTGGTCCCCGGCGGATAGGCCAGATAAACCACATGTTTCCCATCCGGGCTGGGGTGCGGAAACCAATTGACCGATGCGTCACTGGTCATCTGTTGCAATCCGGTCCCGTCGGGGTGGATGCGCCACAGATCGACTGCCCCGGCCCGTTCGCCATTGAACCATATCCATTGCCCATCGGGCGTGTAATCCGGCCCGTCGATGTGGTCGAAATCCTCTGCAACGCAGCGCTCGTCCGACCCGTCCAGCGTGCAGGAATAGAGCGATACCGGCCCATCCGGGCGGCGAACCCCGACATAGACCAGCCTTGCCCCGTCAGGCGACCAACCGTGCCACCAGCTGGGAACCTTTGGGGTCACCCGCTGCGGCTGCCCCCCAGCCAAGGGCATCAGATAGATACAGGATTTGCCGGTTTCGGTCTTGTCTGACAGCGCCAGGGTCAGCCCGTCGGGCGACGGGCCATGGTCATTATTGCAGGCCGTGGCGAAACCAGTGTCAATCGGGTTCAGCGCAGGCGCATCCAGCGGGACCTGGCAGAGCAGGCCGCCGCCGTTGACGATCAGGAACCCGTCCGGATGCCAGTTCGGGGCTTCGATATGCCCGTCGTGACGCAAAAGAACTTCGGCTTGCCCGGTTGCAAGATCGTAAATGCACAGCTGACTTTGCATGGGCCACCCCCGAGGGTGGGTCAAAACCCACCTTACATTTCAATGGGTAAGGTGGGTTTTAACCCACATCTACCCGGCAAGAGTGGGTCAAGACCCACTTTACTTTGCCGCTGTTAAGGTGGGTTTTAACCCACCTCCGCCGGCAGATAGCCAAACCGCCTGAACCGCGCCTCGTGGCCCTGTCCGGTGATGTCAAAGGCCACCATGCCCACAAAAGCCCCGGTAAACGATCCGTGCTCACCGACGCCACCCTCGTCGGAAACCAACGTCGCATCCAGCAGTGGGCCAATAGGCTGCCAATCGCCGCTTTGGCGCCAATAGAATTGCTGACGCGCTTGATCGACCGTGACGCGCAGCTGCACCGGGCCGTCCATCACCGCAATCTGCTGACCGGGATAAACCAACTCTCCCCCCGGCCAGTTGCCGGGGCAGGACATCAGGCCAAGGGCCCGGCCGATCCCTGCCTCATGGCTCAGAACCAACGCATGAAACTTGGTCCGATTGTAATAGGTGGTCAGACCTGCGCCCTGCTGATACGTCTCCGGGGCAAACTCCAGCACGGTTTCAGCACTATACGTGTGGTGTTCCTGCCGCCGGGCGACCAGCGCTTGTTCAAACCAACTGCCGACGGATTCCCGACCAATAAGGACCAGCGCATCGGGATCATTACGGAAAATGCGGTCAGGAAAGGGGGTGCGCAACCATTGAAACTCTGCTGGCAGCGCCCCGCCAAACACCCGATCCACCGGCCCGGCAAGCACCGGGTCCACCGCGACCGGGGTGGGCACATGTCGGCGCACCACCAACCCGCCCTGCTCCAGATACAGCCAGTCGTCGCGCCAGACGACCCGCTCCAGCCCGCTCTCCCGGCCCAATGGGCAAAACCGACCTGTGCCATCCGGCCCGGCAACTGGACGGCCCATCAGGAACGAATGGTAACAACCGCCCCAATGCGTTTCGACATATTGCCCATGGCCGGTGCGCTGAATCGGTCCGGCAGTGCCAGCCGCGGAAATCACGAACTTGTCGGGATGGGTTTCATAGGGGCCGGCGATCAGCCGCGACCGGGCCAGCGTGACTGCATGGTCATAGCCTGTGCCGCCCTCGGCAGTGGTCAGATAGTAATAGCCGTTGCGGGTGAACAGATGCGGGGCCTCGGTCAGGCCGCGGTCGGTGCCCGCATAGATATTGACCACCGGTCCGGTCAGTCCGGCCGCAGGCGACCATTCCTGTAACAATATCCCGTCAAAGGCGTCATCTGCCGGGTTACATCCAGAGCCTGGCCCCCGGTGGTTCCAGCGCATCTGCAAGAACCATTTGCGCCCGTCGGCATCGTGAAACAGCGACGGATCAAAGCCGCTGGAATTGACATACCAAGGGTCCGTCCAGACCCCATCAACCGTCTCACAGGTCGTGATATAGTTCGGCGCATCCTTGAACGCCCCGTCAAAGCGGCGCACATTGGTGTAGACCAGCCAGAACTTGCCACCGGCATGCGACAGACAGGGGGCCCAGATCCCGCAACTGTCGGGATTGCCGCGCAGATCCAGCAAAGCCGCCCGGTTCAATGGCCGGGCGACCAATTCCCAATTCACCAGATCGCGCGAATGGAAAATCTGGACACCCGGATACCATTCAAAGGTCGAAGTCGCGAGATAGTAATCCATCCCCACCCGGCAAAATGACGGGTCGGGGTTAAACCCCTTGAGAACCGGGTTTTGAATCACGCTTCCGTCTCCGATGACCTCGCCCAAAGGTTCACCTTTTCCTCGTCAGCATATTCATCGATCAGGGCCAGCTCTGCGGCAGAAAACTCCAGATTGCCAATCGCACCCGCACAATCCACCACCTGTTCAGGCCGCGATGCCCCGATCAGGGCCGAGGTGATGCCGCCCCCGCGCAGCACCCAGGCCAGCGCCATCTGCGCCAATGTCTGGCCACGGGCTGCTGCAATCTCGTTCAACTTGTGCAGGTTGATGATGATCCGGTCCGAAATCATCTTGGGGTCCAACGATTTGCCCTGTGTTGCACGGCTGCCCTGCGGAATGCCGCCCAGATATTTGTTGGTCAGCATCCCTTGGGCCAGGGGGATAAAGGCAATGGAGCCGACACCAAGGTCCTTCAAGGTGTCTTTCAACCCATCCCGCTCGACCCAGCGGTTGATCATATTATAGGATGGCTGATGGATCAGGCAGGGGGTGCCGAGGTCTTTCAGAATCGCCACAGCCTCGCGGGTGCGCTGCGAATTATACGACGACAGCCCGACATATTGCGCCCGGCCCGAGCGGACGATGTAGTCGAGCGCCCCCATGGTTTCCTCCAGCGGGGTGTCGGGGTCAAACCGGTGCGAGTAAAACACATCGACATAGTCCAGCCCCATGCGTTTCAGCGATTGGTCGCAGGACGCCACCAGATACTTCCGGCTGCCCCATTCGCCGTACGGACCGTTCCACATATGGTAGCCGGCCTTGGACGAAATCAACAATTCATCACGCAACCCTTTGAAGTCATTGGCCAGAATATCGCCAAACGCCTCTTCTGCACTACCGGCGGGCGGGCCATAATTATTGGCCAGATCGAAATGCGTGATCCCCAGATCAAACGCGGTCCGGCAGATTGCCTGCTTGACGCCATGTGGGGTGTCATCGCCAAAGTTGTGCCATAAGCCCAGCGAAATGGCGGGCAACATCACCCCGGATGCGCCCGACCGGCGATAAACCATCCGCTCGTAACGGTCTGCAGCAGGAACATAGGTCATAAAAGCCTCCCCTAAAACGATTACGCAATTTAAAGCCACGGTACCGGGGCAGAGTCAAACCCCCGAATTCTTTTGGCCATAAATATCCCGGGGGGAGTCCCAAAGGGACGGGGGCAGCGCCCCCTTCTTCACAAAAACCGTGCGGCGCAGCCGCTCAATCTGGTTAAACCGCCAGTTGCCCCCGCCCTGCCCCATCGCTATCTAGTGGCGCAAACCAAGTCAGGAGCATCCCATGGCCGCCTATCAATATGTATATTTCATGGACGGCGTGTCCAAAGCCTATGCCGGCGGCAAAAAGGTGTTCGAAAACATCCGGCTGAACTTTTTGCCCGGCGTCAAGATCGGCGTCGTCGGGGTCAACGGCTCGGGGAAATCATCCCTGCTGCGGATCATGGCGGGCACTGACAAGGATTTCACCGGCGAGGCCTGGGCTGCTGAAGGCGCGCGCGTCGGCTACTTGCCCCAGGAACCCTGGCTGGACCCGACGCTGACGGTGCGCGGCAATGTCATGCTGGGGGTGGCCGCCAAACAGGCGATCCTTGACCGCTATAACGAACTGGCGATGAACTATTCCGACGAAACCGCCGATGAAATGGCCGCCCTGCAGGACGAGATCGACGCGCAAAACCTGTGGGATCTGGATGCGCAGATCGACATTTCGATGGAGGCGTTGCGCTGCCCGCCGGACGATGCCGATGTCAGCACCCTGTCGGGTGGCGAGGCGCGGCGGGTCGCGCTGTGCAAACTGCTGCTGGAAGCCCCTGACATGCTGCTGCTCGACGAGCCGACGAACCACCTTGACGCCGAAACCGTGGCCTGGTTGCAGGACCACCTGATCGCCTACAAAGGCACCATCCTGATCGTCACCCACGACCGCTATTTCCTCGATGACATCACCGGATGGATTCTGGAACTCGACCGGGGGCAGTCTTTCCCCTACGAAGGCAACTACTCCAACTGGCTGGAACAAAAGGTTAAACGGCTGGATCAGGATGCCCGCGAGGACCGGTCCAAGCAGAAAACGCTGGAGCGGGAATTGGAATGGATGCGCCAGGGGGCCAAAGCCCGGCAGGCCAAATCCAAGGCCCGGATCAGTTCCTATAACGATCTTGTGAACCAGTCCGAGCGCGAAAAAATGGGTAAAGCGCAGATCATCATCCCGCATGGCCCCCGCCTGGGTGGCAAGGTAATTGTGGTCGAGGGCCTGAAAAAGGCCATGGGCGACAAGTTATTGGTCGAGGACTTGACGTTTTCCCTGCCGCCCGGCGGCATCGTCGGCGTGATCGGCCCAAACGGGGCGGGTAAATCCACCCTGTTCCGGGTGCTGACCGGACAAGAGCAACCTGACGCCGGGACAGTCACCTATGGCGACACCGTCAAGCTGTCCTATGTCGACCAATCCCGCGATTCGCTGGACCCGAATGCGACTGTTTGGGAAGAGATCAGCGGCGGGGCCGAAGTGATCGTGCTGGGCGAGGCGCAGATGAACTCCCGCGCCTATTGCGGTGCCTTCAACTTCAAGGGCGGCGATCAGCAGAAAAAGGTCGGCATCCTGTCGGGCGGCGAACGCAACCGGGTGCACATGGCCAAGCTGTTGAAATCCGGCGGCAATGTCCTGCTGCTTGACGAGCCGACCAACGATCTGGACGTCGAAACCCTCCGCGCCCTCGAAGATGCGCTGGTCGATTTCGCCGGCTGCGCCGTGATCATCAGCCACGACCGGTTCTTTCTGGACCGGATCTGCACCCATATGCTCGCGTTTGAAG
>JANOMH010000621.1:0-6971 GCA_031420215.1 Rhodobacterales bacterium
ACCGAAACCCGCGAAATGATCGTGGCCGAGCGGGCGAATTTCGCGCAGCTTGAGGCCCGCGTCCGGGCACTGGAAAACAGCGCCACAAGGCAGGACACACGCTTTGATGCGCTGTCGGTGTCGATCAACGAGCTGAAACAACAGGCCCGCGAAACCACCGCTCTGCTGCGCGAACTGGCGCAGCGCCCATAATCAAACCCACCACTCACCGACCGTCCCCGACCCGCCCGCACGGCGGGTTTTTTGTTGCCCGAAGTTGGGCAGAAAGAGCCATCCAATGACCAAAGACCCCACCGATGCCATCCGCCTGATCCAAAGCGGGTTGGACAAGCTCGGCCACACCCCCGGCGCCGTCGATGGCCGCTGGGGCGTCCGAACCGCCCGTGCGTTGCGGCAACTGATCGCCGCCAACGGTCAACCGGCCTCACTGTCACCGCAGGGGCCCTTGCCGTGGATCACTGAGGCGAAAACCACGTTGGGCCGCAATGAAGCGCGCGACCGGACGTGGCTGATGGATTGGCTGAAGCGCGACGGCCGCAGTTTGGGCGATCCGTCCAAGAACCCCTGGTGCGGCGACTTCGTGGAAACCTGTATCCGCATGGGCCTGCCCGATGAACCACTGCTTGGCGCGTTGGGCACCAATCCCTAGTGGGCACGCAACTGGCTGCTATTTGGGCAAGACACAAAGCCGTTCACCGGCGCGATTCTGGTGTTTGAGCGCGGCTCCGGCGGCCATGTCGGCTTTGCCGTGGGTCAGGACGACACGCATTTCTACGCGCTGGGCGGCAACCAGTCCGACTCTGTCACTGTCGCCCGGGTCGTTAAATCCCGCCTGCTCGGCGCGCGCTGGCCCGCAACCTACCCGCCCCGCCTGCAACGCCTGCCGACCATGAAGCCGGGCGAATTGCTCACCACCACCAATGAAATCTGAACAGGAGAAACCATGCTGAAACCTGCTATCCTCGCCCTGATCCGCCAAATTCTGACTGTCGCTGGCACCGCGCTGGTCGCCAAAGGCTACGTCCAAGTCTCCGATATTGAACCGGTGATCGGGGCGCTTCTCACCATCGGGTCAATAATTTGGTCCGTTGCTGACAAACGTGGGCGGTAATCATCCCCATCTCATGTCTCCAAGAAAGGAGGGAAAACCGACTACCTAACGACGGAGTTTGGCGCATCCTGGCGCTGTTTCAGTGCGCGGATGTTCAGTAAATGACGGGCCGGGCGTCAGGTTAAAGCCTACTCACTGATCCTGCCCGTTGCGTCGAGGATGAGCTGAACGGTTTCTTGCGGCTGATCCCACATCGGAAAATGGCCGCATTTCTCGAACCGATGCAGTCTGGCAGACGGACACGCCTCCATCGCCCGCGCGGCTTGGCGCGGCAAACACAGTCGGTCTTGGCGGCCCCATCCAATGACAACGGGTCGGGAGGTTTCTGCCGCAGGTCCCTGCTGCTCGGGCGCAGTGGCGAGGTCGCGCACAAGTGCATCGAAGGTCTTTGTCGTAGCAAAACTGCTGAGCTCGGTTGCCACGATCTCCCCGTCAAGCTTCCAGGGACGTGCGGAAAGCTGCGCAAGAAGCATGCTGCGCGTAACAGCATTCCGGGAAAGGGTCGGCAGTGCGGGCGACAGACCGCGGACGACCCTGATCGATGCAGGCAGCGTGGTGCGGAAGTATGTTCACTCCCAGCCGCGCCAGAAGCCGCCGGGATCGAGCGCAACCGTCGCACCCACTTTGCCCCGGCGCGCCAGCTCTAGAACAATCCTCGCCCCGAGAGAACTTCCAACAATGTCGATGCCTTCGAGGCCTTGGTCAATAATAAAAGTCTCGACGCTGTCGGCGAGTCCCCTGAAGGTTCCACTGTTGGCAACCGCTGGTGTTTCACCATGCCCCGGCAGGTCCAGGGCCACGACCTCTCGCACCTTGGAGAGCGCAGGCAGGATTGTCATCCAGGATCGCCACGACCCACCGAGGCCGTGCACGAGCAGAAGCGGCGGGCCCGCTCCTTGTCGAATGAAATTCAGCATTGCATGTGCTTCTCCGTGTCAAGTCAGGTGCAGTCAACTATGCACTCAGCCGCCTTCTGCGTTTTAGCTGCAACACGCGAGGCAGCCTATGGTTCCTGAGAGCATGGTCAGAACCTCCTAAAATCTTTAACTAAGATAAGTGCTTTTCCTTCAGTATAGCTTGCCTAGGCAGCGCTCAACTTCAGCGATCAGCATCTCTGAACTTACCGGCTTTCCAAGCAGCGGCGCTGTCTGCATGATACCGGGCATCTGCTCGCGCGAATATCCGCATGTGGCAACGAAAGGCCTACCAAGCCTGATCAGTTCGCGCGCGATTGCTTCGGAAGTTTCCTTGCCGAGATTGACATCCAGCATGGCGGCGTCGCATCCGAATTGTGCAAGCAATGCAAGTGCTTGAGCGACCGAATTCGCGGGTCCAATGACCACAAAGCCAGCCTCCGACAAAGTCTGGCTAAAATCCATGGCAATCAGGGGCTCGTCCTCGACGACAAGTATGCGGCGGCCAGATACCGGCGCAGGTTCTTGACTCGGCGCAGTGCCGTTCGGCCGTGACAGTGGCCCGACTTCACCTTCGATCAGGCCCGCCGCCGGGCAGCCGATGCGCCAGACGAGACCGGTTGGCGCGAAATCGACCTCGGCGTCGCAGCCGAGACTCATCTTGAGCATGCCGTCGATCACGGTTGAGCCAAAGCCGCGGCGCGCTGGTTTGCCGACCGGTGGGCCGCCGCTTTCGATCCAGGACATTTCGAAAAGTTCCTGGCCAGTGACGTCAGATTGCATGCTCCAACTGATCACCACGCGACCGGACTCATTCGAAAGTGCTCCGAATTTTGTGGCGTTGGTGGCAAGCTCGTGCACGGCCATCCCAAGTGATTGGGATGCCGATGCGGTGATCAATATGAGCGGGCCGTCGATCGTGATACGGCCATCGTGCTCATCGCCGAAATGGGCTAGCTGGGAGTGTATAAGCTCATCAAGCTGCACGGCCTTCCATTCGCCCTTGACGAGCAAATCCTGACTGGCGGAAAGCGCCTGCAACCGCTGGCCGAAGACCTCGAGGAAATGTTCGGGCTGCGTTTTGGCGGTCTGCCGTGCAATCGCCTGGATGAGGCCCAGCATGTTCTTGGAACGGTGGTTGACCTCGCCCATCAGCAGCTTGATGCGATCTTCCTGTTGCTGTTTTTCGGTGAAATCGTAGAAGTGGCAGACAACGCCAAGGCGGCCATCCGGCAGGACCATACGCTCGATCTTCCAGTCGTAGGCCTCGGTGGACTCGATGTCGGCACGGGGCTCGTTCGTAACTGCTTTGTAGGGTTCTCCCGTTGTGAGGGTATGGCGGAAGCGTGCAATGACCTCGCTGGCAAACGGTTCCGGCCAAACGGCGTGCACCACCTCTGTAAAGTCGCGCCCGATCAGCGGAGACAGAATGGCGAATGCCTTTTGCCCGCCTTCGCTCATCTGGACCAGGCGGAAATCGGCATCAATGATGTATGTGCCAAACGGGGAGCGGTCTATCAGATTGCTGAACGTGTCATGTGCAATTTGCAACCGATCTTTGGCGCGGGCACGTTTCGCTGCGGCCCAGGTGCGCTCGGCCACTTCTTCGACCAGAGAAATTTCGCCCGGTGTCCAGACCCGGGGGGTGGACGAGACGGCGACGATTGCCCAAAGCGGGTTGTTCTCGCCTTTGCGCAAAGTGGCGTTGATCAGGGCACCCACACCCAGGCCGGTGAAACTGGCCCGCTCGAGGTCTGAAATGCCCTCCATTTTACTAAGGTCATCGATCACGAGCGTTCGATCAGACACGATCTGAAGCCCTTCGGGGAAATCGGATAAAGGCACCTGCGCGGGCAACGGGGACAGCCAGTCATGGTGCACCTGATGGGGGAACTGGCCCACGTCCTCTGCCAGCCTATAAATCCCGATGTAACAGCGATCAAGCTTCATGTGCTGAAAGAGCATCTGAATTGCACGGTCCATCATCGCCTCGGCGCTCGGCTCTGCCCGAAGTGCGTCGCTGAACCTTAAAACGAATGCCTGCTGCGCCTCTCTTTCGCGCGAGGCAATCTCGGCCCGCTTACGTTCGCTGATGTCCCTATAGAATACCGCAACCTTATCCGGGCCATGCGGGTAGGCGCTGGTTTCGAACCAGCGATCCGCGATTTCTGCAAATTCCTCTATATTTCCCGACTCTCCCGGATCGATGGCTCGGGCAAGAAGGGGAATGAAGCGCGCTGCATCCGAGGGCGTAAGAATTTCCTTAAGTGTTCGTCCGATGGTTGTCGCCCGATCAAAGCCAGTCTGGTGTTGCAAGGCCCTGTTTGCTTCGCGATAAAGCATATCGTCGATCTGCCCGTCGGGCCCGCGCACGGCATCGAAAAGCGCGAAACCTTCCGCCATGTTGTCGAACAAGGTGCGCAGCCGTTGCTCGCTATCGCGCAGAGCCGCCTCAGCCTGTGCGCGCACTACCGCAGCCCAGGTGCGCTCGGCGGCTTCCTCAATAAGGACGGTCTCCTCGGCCGTCCAGTCCCACGCACCTGTGTGATGGACGGTAAATAGGGCGACGAGCCGACCGGCTTTGACAAGCGGCACGGTGATAAAGGCCCGGACCCCCACCGCATCATAGGCCGCAAGCACCTCTTCGCTTGCGGATGGATCGCTCGACATATCGCTGACTGTTACCGTCAAACCGGCGGCAAGGGTCTTGATTACGTGGACGCCGAAGTCGTTCAGCCGGACGCGGCCCAAGACGCGTGGCCCTTCCTTGGCATAGCCACCCTCGGAGTGCGCATGATGCCCGTCTGGCTCCACTTCCCAGTATTGGGCGCGTACTGCGCCGAAATGCTCACTCAGCACGTGAAGTGCGACGGTCTGGACCTCAACAGGGTCGCCAAGGGGCCGGAGCGAGTCGCTGAACTTCAGCAGGAACGCCTGCCGCGCCTCATTTGCCTTAAGCGCCTGTTGGAGCGTCTTTTGTTCAGTAATATCTGTATGCGCGCCCACCAGTCTTAGTGCTGTGCCATCAGCATCGCGCTCGATATCAGCCCGGGCCTCGATCCACCGAACCGCGCCGTCTGACGGGCGGACGATTCGATATTCGCTTTCATAGGTGACCGCGTTGCCGTTCAGGGCCTCAAAAAGCGCCCGCTCCGCCCCCTCGCGGTCCTCTGGAAGTACGCGGGCAAGCCAATCGGCATGACTCTCGTCAGAGGCGCTTTGCGGCAAGCCATGCAGGCGGAGATACTCAGGAGAGCGCCTGCTCCACAGCCCCGGTGCCACCACTATGTTTACTCCGCCGACACGGCCAATGCGTTGGACACGCGCAAGGTCTGCCTCACGGTCGTGCAGCGCGGTTTCGGCCTTCGCACGTTCAACCGCCGCCCAAGTGCGCTCCGCGACGTCGCGGACTAGCTCAATGTCGCCGGGTGTCCATTGTTTGGGCGTTGCATGATGGACACCAAGACCTGCTACCCAGCGGCCATCCTTGATCAGCGGAACCGCGATGCCAGCGGCCACTTTCATCGCGGCGTAGGTCGCCCGGTCAACGTCAGACAGACGCGGATCGGTCCTTGCATCGTCGAACACAACGATCTGCCCAGCCCCCGCAAGTTCGGTCGTCCATTTAAGATCGCTCAACCGGAAATGACCATCAAGCGGCGCCACGCCGTTCGCATAGGTCCGGTGGATCACATAGGCATCGCGACCTTCGTCGATTTCGTTGAAAAATGCCCGGCTCACCGCAAGATGCTCACCCAAGACACGAAGTGCTGCAGATTGAATCTCCAGCGCATCGCCAATTGGACGAAGCGTATCACTGAGCTTGAGCAGAAAGGCCTGCCGATTATCGCTGGTGCGCGCCGCTTCGAAAAGGCGGCGAGATCGGGTTTCTGAGACCGGAACTCGCTGATCGTTCAGCTTGCGTTTAGACACGTCACGGATTACGGCCATCCTGCCGTTTGGCTGCCCCAAATGATTTTTCAATGCCGTGATTCTGCATTCCACTTCCAGCTCACGTCCATTATGTCCCACATGAATAATTTCGCCGCACCATTCACCATGCTCGCGCAGCGCCGTAGCAGCAGCGGCCTCGTCGGCGCTCTCCACCCATAACGCAGTGAAAAGCTCTGGTTGCGGACGCCCGAGCACATCTGAAGCAGTAATACCATAAAGCTGCTCTGCGGCCGCGTTCAGGTAAATGATGTGGTCGTTCTCATCGACGGCGATGACCGCATCCGCAAACTGCTCAAGCATTTCATGACAAAATCGGTAGGCTTCAGTGGCGGCAGGTCGATCCAAAGAGGCACCAACATCAACACCGCGAAGGGCACCCACAACGTCCTCCAATTGCTGCAACCGGACACGAAGCCGCTCATTTTCCTCGACGATATCTGCTGGCTGTTGCATCCCGAATTACCTCCGTCGATTACTGCCTGTAACAGAAGTCGGCAGCGCTTTGCGTGCTACCAGAATTCTCTCGCGAAGAAGGTGAAAACGCGCAACACCGTTAGTCGCGAAGGCTTCTCAATTCCTCAGTGTCTTCGCGCCGGCGCCTTGCCGTGCCCACCATTGCTCATTTTTTCCGGGATCGACGAAACATCCAAAGTTTACATAGACCACGATTTCGAAAAGTTGCCTAGCCCGTTCAAGTTGCAGAGATGGTCTCATTGCTGCGCAGGTGTTCAACCGTTGTTTGCTCATTTTGTTCCTTAACCGGCCTCGGCGCAGGCGGCCAAAAGTCCTCGCCCCTGGGCGAGTGATGCCGGCGCTGGTTAGATTTTCTTTGCAGTGGGTTTTGAAATTACGCTCCCTCGTTGTTCTACCCCGAGGCATGGATCAAGGCAAAACTCTGTAACATTCACATACACCAGAACAGCACCATTGCACGCTCTCGTCGTCGGGATCGCAGGTGGCAGTTCTATGCCCGGTTATTGAGCCGGCGACAC
>JANOMH010000622.1:0-5060 GCA_031420215.1 Rhodobacterales bacterium
TGCGGCGATTGCGAGGATTGAGAAGAAGTACACCAAAGTGCGGAAGCCGCGCCAAGCAAAACCAAAGTCAGATGTGATTGGCGACTTACTGGATGGCGAAAAGAGGGGCAGTAAATCTGCAGTTGCAAAGGTCAAGGCAGCGATTGATCAGCATCATCGGGAATTGCCCGCATCTTTCGATGCAGTCTTGGGTTTTATCTGGCTGGAAGTTCAAAGGCTTCAGCATAGAAACCATCAGACTGACAACGAACGCGATGAAGCAGTTCGGCAGATTGAAGTCCTGACCATTCTTGATGCCGCCGTTCGCGCCATTCAGGCGAATATTCCTGCCCAAGCGCCAATTGACTTAGTGGGAGCCGAGAAGGTCGAAAAACTATCCCGACTTTTTGCAAGAAAGTTCGGGGAATGGCCCCGCGCGAATGCGGACGATCTGGTTGACAGTTGTTGGCGGTTCGGACTGATTAGTGCTGTTACCTGCATGGCCCCCTTGATCGGAGTTTCGGCACTCACAGGCTTCATCGGGGCAGGCACTCTATTCGGTGGAAAAAAGATCGCAGACGCACTGAAACTTGCCAAAGAGAGTATAGCGCTTTCGGCCCCACCTCCTTGAAGTTACATCGTCTTATCGATAGCTCCATTTTATGAATCCCCTCCCCACCCCTCGCGGCCCCCTCACCCCGCATCGCCCGCTCGCCGACCTCACCTGGCTGCGTGTCGGTGGCCCTGCCGACTGGCTGTTCCAACCTGCGGACGCCGATGACCTGTCGGCATTCCTGCGCAATCTCGACCCGGCCATTCCGACCTTTACCATGGGTGTCGGGTCCAATCTGATTGTCCGGGACGGCGGCATCCGAGGCGTCGTGATCCGGCTGGGCCGCAACTTCAATGCCATTGACATAGAAGGCACGCAAGTCACCGCCGGGGCGGCGGCGCTTGATGCCCATGTTGCTAAAAAGGCCGCCGAAGCGGGTCTCGATATGACCTTTCTGCGCACCATTCCCGGCACAATCGGCGGGGCGGTGGCGATGAATGCGGGGTGTTATGGGAGTTATGTGGCCGATGTGCTGACCCACGTGACGATGGTTCTGCGCAATGGCGATACGGTTAATGTGCCCGCCCAAGACCTGCATCTGTCCTACCGCCAAAGCGAACTTCCGCCCGGTGCGGTCATCACCTCGGCGACTTTCAGCGCCCCGTTGGGTGACCCCGCGACCTTTGACCAAAAGATGACCGACCAGATTGCCAAGCGGGACGCGACCCAGCCGACGAAAGACCGCACTGCAGGCTCGACATTTCGCAATCCCGCCGGATTTTCCAGCACCGGGCAGGCCGACGATAGCCATGAATTGAAGGCCTGGAAGCTGATTGATGATGCCGGACTGCGCGGGGCGACCCTTGGGGGGGCGCTGATGAACCCCAAGCACAGCAACTTTTTGACCAATGCGGGGGGGGCAACGGCGGCTGACCTTGAAAACTTGGGTGAAAAGGTCAGAAAGCAGGTTTACGAAACGACAAACATCACGTTACAATGGGAAATCATGCGGGTGGGTGAACCGGCCGCATAAACGACCCCCGGGCAAGGGGCACGAAACGACGGGCCACATAAGGCGCGCGTTAAAAATGAGGCGGTCGGGAATGTCTAGCAAGACAGAACCCAAGGTTGTTGTGTTGATGGGTGGTCCGTCAGCTGAGCGCGAGGTATCGCTCAGCTCTGGTCATGAATGCGCACAGGCTTTGCGGGTATCAGGGTGTGAAGTGATCGAGGTGGATGCGCAGTTTGGCGCTGTCCCCGCACTTGTGGCGCGCCTGACCGAAATCAACCCCGACGCTGTCTTTAACGCCCTGCATGGCCGCTGGGGCGAGGATGGCTGTGTGCAGGGCCTGCTGGAATGGCTGCAGATCCCCTATACCCATTCGGGGGTGTTGGCCTCGGCTTTGGCGATGGACAAGCAGAAAACCAAAGCCACCTATATCGCGGCGGGCTTGCCGGTGGTTCCCAGCCTGTTGGCCAGTAAGGCCGAAGTGATGGCCGCGCATGTGATGCCTGCCCCCTATGTGGTCAAACCCAATAACGAAGGCTCCAGCGTCGGCGTCTATATCGTCAACGCCGGGTCCAACACGCCGCCCCTGTTGTCCAGAGAGATGCCCGATATCGTGTTGGTCGAGGCGTTCGCGCCGGGCCGTGAGCTGACCGTTGCCGTCCTTGGCGACCGGGCGCTTGGCGTGACCGATATCATCACCGAGGGCTGGTATGACTACCACGCCAAATATTCCGTCGGTGGGTCGCGCCATGTGATCCCCGCCGATATCCCCGCCGAAATCAGCGACGCCTGCAAGGATTACGCCCTGCGCGCCCATGCCGCTTTGGGGTGCCGGGGGCTGAGCCGGACCGATTTTCGCTGGGATGAGTCCAAGGGCCTTGCCGGTCTGATCCTGCTGGAAACCAACACTCAGCCGGGCATGACCCCCACATCACTGGCCCCTGAACAGGCGGCCTTTGCCGGGATCAGTTTTCCCGACCTGTGCCGCTGGCTGGTGGAGGATGCCTCATGTTTGCGCTGATCTGGCCCCGCAAAACCATAACGCCGCGCCACGAGCCGTCCCTGGACGAACTGATGACCCAACGCCGGCTTGACCCAAACCCCGAGCTGAAGATCAGACGCGATCCCGCCCCGACCCGCTGGAATTACCGCTATCAACGGCTGATGCTG
This sequence comes from Rhodobacterales bacterium, assembly GCA_031420215.1. GTDB lineage: Bacteria > Pseudomonadota > Alphaproteobacteria > Rhodobacterales > Rhodobacteraceae > JANOMH01. Next base: position 2,712 of record JANOMH010000622.1, read on the forward strand.
ACCCCGCTGTTCCGGGCCGGGGTGCGGATCGGGTTGCCGGTGCTGTTGATCGGCCTAATCACGCTGGGTTGGTTCAGCAATGCTGGCAACCGCGCGATGCTGACCACCAGGATCAGCGACTGGACCGAGGCGTTTCAGAACCGACCCGCATTCATGGTGGCCTCCATGCAGGTGACCGGGGCGGATAGCGACCTGACGGCAGCGATCCTGAGCGACCTGAAGCTGACGTTTCCGCTGTCTTCCTTTGACCTTGATCTGGCTGGCATCCGAACCTCGGTCATCGCTTATGCCGCGGTCAAGGATGCGACCGTGGGTGTGCAGCCGGGCGGCACCCTGGAGATTGCAGTGACCCAGCGCGAACCAGTCGCGGTCTGGCGCTATCAGGATGACCTGTGGCTGATTGATGACGAAGGGGTCACCACCGGCCTGTTGACCGCGCGCAGTGACCGGGGCGATCTGCCGCTGATCGCGGGCGACGGCGCCAAAGAATATATCGCCGAGGCACTGGCCCTGTTTCAGGCCGCAGGTCCGGTCGAGGACCGGGTGCGCGGGCTGGTGCGGATGTCCGAGCGGCGCTGGGACCTGATCCTTGACCGTGATCAGCGGATTCTGCTGCCGCATGACAACCCGATTGCCGCGTTGCAGCGGGTCATGGCGCTGAACGAAGCCCAGGACATGCTCGACCGCGACGTCATCACAGTGGACATGCGCAATGCCGCACGCCCGACAATCCGGCTTAGCCAACCGGCTGTGGCCATCCTTAGAAACACGTCAGCGACACAAGTGGAAGCGGGGCAATGATGCACGATCTTTATGACAGCCAGCGGGCAATGCGGCACATGCGCAAGGCGGCGATGCAGCGCGGGGTCGTGGCGATCCTTGACGTGGGCACCTCCAAAATCGCCTGTCTGGTGCTGCGCTTTGACGGGCCGGAAAAGTTCAGGGCCAGTGACGGGGTCGGCTCGATGGCCGGGCAATCCAGTTTTCGGGTGATCGGGGCTGCGACCACCCGGTCGCGCGGTGTCAAGTTCGGCGAAGTCGATGCGATGCAGGAAACCGAGCGCGCCATTCGTACCGCCGTGCAGGCCGCGCAGAAGATGGCCAATGTCCGGGTGGACCACGTCATCGCCTGCGTGTCGGGCGCTCGCCCCCGGTCCTATGGTGTGGACGGAGAGGTGAATGTCGAAGGCAATGTGGTGGGTGACGCCGATATTGGCCGCGTGCTGGCCGCCTGCGACGTGCCGGACTATGGGGCAGGGCGCGAGGTGCTGCATGCCCAACCGGTGAACTTTACGCTCGACCACCGGTCGGGCATGGCAGACCCGCGCGGCCAGATCGGCAATAAATTGTCGACCGACCTGCATTTGCTGACCGTGGATGCGCCCGCTATTGAAAACCTGCTGTATTGCATCAAACGCTGCGACCTTGATCTGGCCGGGCTGGCCTCATCTGCATATGTCTCGGGCATCTCCAGTCTGGTCGAAGATGAACAGGAACTGGGGGCCGCCTGTATCGATCTGGGCGGTGGCTCGACCGGGATTTCGGTGTTTATCCGCAAGCACATGATTTACGCCGACAGCGTTCGGATGGGCGGCGACCATGTGACATCCGATATCGCCATGGGTCTGCAAATCCCGCATGCCACTGCCGAGCGGATCAAGACGTTTTACGGCGGTGTCATCGCCACCGGCATGGATGACCGCGAAATGATCGAGATCGGTGGCGATTCGGGCGATTGGGAACGCGACCGCCGCACCGTCAGCCGCGCCGAACTGATCGGGATCATGCGGCCCCGCGTGGAAGAGGTTCTGGAGGAAGTCCGCAAGCGGCTGGATGCCGCCGGATTTGAACACCTGCCCAGCCAGCAGATCGTGCTGACCGGCGGGGGCAGCCAAATTCCGGGGCTGGATGGGCTGGCGTCGAAAATCCTTGGCCAACAGGTCCGCCTTGGCCGGCCGTTACGGGTGCAAGGGCTGCCGCAGGCCGCCACCGGCCCCGCATTTTCCGCCGCCGTGGGCCTGACTTTGTTTGCTGCCCATCCACAAGACGAGTGGTGGGACTTCGAAGTGCCGACCGAAAGATACCCCGCCCGATCGCTGCGGCGGGCCGTTAAGTGGTTCAAGGACAACTGGTGATGCGCTAGATATTGCCGGTCGTGCGATAGAGGGGGCAATTGCGCATCATTTCCCCCATATTTTGTGGCATACTGACGTTTTTTCCGTGACGACCCTGCCCCAAGCCGTTAGGATCAGCCTAATTACGGCGATATGCCCGGTGGGACGGGCCAAAACAGACAGGCGGACAGCGCGATGACATTGAACCTCTCCTTGCCCGGGCAAGAAGATCTGA
>JANOMH010000623.1:0-38470 GCA_031420215.1 Rhodobacterales bacterium
CAGATCAACGCCGCCCTGTGGGTGATTGAGGATGACATTCGCGAATGCGAATCCCGCTCCGACTTTGGCCCCGATTTCATCCGGCTGGCCCGCGCCGTCTATGTCACCAATGACCAGCGGGCGGCGGTCAAGAAACAGATCAACCTGCACCTTGGCTCGGCCATCATCGAAGAAAAATCCTATAACGAGCACGGGCAAAAACCATGACACCTGACGACCACATCGCCACCGCCCGCCGCGAATTGGCCACCGCACAGGCCGAGATTGCGCAGATGCTGGACCAGGACAAGACCCGTCGTCGTGGTGGGCTGGTCCGCCGGTTGCACGAAATCCGGCAGATGGTGGACCGGAACTATGCCTATTCATCCCAGGCCGGGCAGGACACGGTGATTGACCGGCTACTGAATGGCAAGCGCGAGGGCACGTTTATCGATGTCGGCGGCTATGATGGCACCTCTGGGTCGAACACGTTTTTTCTGGAACAATGGCGCGGCTGGACCGGAGTCCTTGTTGAACCGGTGCCGTCGCAACAGGCCAAAGCGCAACTGGTGCGCCGTTGCCCCTGTCTGGGGCTGGCCGTAGCCGCAAGCGACGGTGATGCCGATTTTCTGGAGGTAACCGAAGGCTTTACCCAGATGAGCGGGCTTGCCCAAAGTTATGACCCCGCTTTGCTGGCACAAGTGCGCGACGATCCCCGGCACAAGGAACGGACCTTGCGCGTGCAGACCCGGTCCCTGTCGCGCATCCTGACCGAAGCGGGCATTCCCGACCCCGATTTCATCAGTCTGGATATCGAAGGGGGCGAAGCTGCCGTTCTGGCCGCATTTCCGTTCATGTTGCACCGGGTTGGTTTCTGGGCGATCGAGAATAACTCGGGCGGCCCCGAGATTGCGACAATCATGCGCGACAACGGCTATGACCTGATCGAATTCTGCGGGCCTGACGAGATTTTCCGCCGACGGGGATAGCCGTAAACCATTCAGAAACCACTCCCGCAGTTCCCCGGCCCAATCCGGCAATCATTAAGCCTGTGTTCACGTCCGCGCTGCTAGCAAGGACATGGGTGAACGAAATGGGTGGTGAGAAATGGGAACGCATGCCAATGCGCCTGTGATTATTAAGCGCAAGAAAGTTATCGCCGGGGGTGGGCACCATGGCGGTGCCTGGAAGGTTGCCTATGCGGATTTCGTGACCGCGATGATGGCTTTCTTTCTGCTGATGTGGCTGCTGAACGCCACGACCGAAAAGCAACGCAAAGGGATCTCCGACTACTTCGCCCCGACCATTCCGGTGGCGCGCGTGTCCGGCGGTGGTGACGGCATGTTTGGCGGCGACAGCATGCTGTCAGATATGTCGCAACTGCGCGATGCCTCGGGTTTGCCAGACGGCATCCCCGGGCCCGAAACCGTAGCCATGTCCGAAGCAGCGACGGCGGCCGCGGCCGAGGTGGCGACCTTGCGCGATATCGAAGAATCGTTGCTGGGTATTGGTGGCGAAAGCCTGCTCAGCCAAGAGGCTTTGCGCCATGTCATCACCCGCCTGACCGATGAAGGCCTGGTGATCGAGATTTTTTCCACCCCCGATGCGCCAATGTTTCTGCATGATACGACAACCCCCCTGCCGGTGACGGTGGAACTGGTGAAAATGATTGCGCGCATTTCGGCGATTGTGACCAACCCTGTGGCCGTGGCCGGGCACCTGCCGTCGCGCCCTTCGGTCATTATCGACAACCCCAATTGGGACCTGTCCAGTGACCGGGCCATGGCCATCAGGCTATTGTTGGAATCCGGCGGGCTAGGCCCTGACCGCATTCAACGGGTCACCGGCTTTGCAGACCGGGAATTGGTCGACCCCAACCCGATGGCCGTGCGCAATGACCGGATCGAAATTACCCTGCTGCGCACGAATTTCTGATTGGGGCACGGGGAAATTACGCTGCATTTGATCCATTAGGCCGACGTTAAGCCAGAGCGCGTAGGTCTAAGGGGACAGTCGTGTTTTCCAGACCCAGAAAGGCTCTCCATGACAATTTCGTCTTCTCTTAATGCCAGCGTGGCGGGCCTGTCGGCCAATGCCAGCAGGCTCGCCACGATTTCCGACAATATCGCTAACTCGTCGACCTTTGGCTACAAGCGGGCAGTTACCGACTTCCATTCGATGGTGATCGACAGTGGTCGCGGCACCTATTCGGCCGGAGGGGTGCGCACCACAACGCAACGGCTGATTGATGAACGCGGCCCCATGCTGTCAACGTCGAATGCAACCGACCTTGCGGTGCGGGGGCGGGGATTTCTGCCTGTCACGCGTGAGGTTGAGGTTAACTTAGGGGCCTCAGACTCCAGTTTGTTGCTGACCACGACCGGGTCATTCAGGCCGGACGAGAATGGGTATCTGCGCACCTCCAGCGGGTTGATCCTGATGGGCTGGCCTGCTGATTCTAGTGGCACCGTCCCGACATTTCCACGGGATACCCGTGTGGGTCTGGAACCGATCCGGCTGAACACCAATCAATTCATCGGTGAACCGACTACCGCAATGAACCTGGCGATGAACCTGCCCGCCACTGATACCGAGGCGGGGGCAGATGGCGATCCACGGGCCCTGTCCATCGAATATTTCGACAATCTGGGCAAATCGCAGCGGCTATCAGTGTCTTTTGCACCGACCGTGCCTGTAACCGGCGAGTCAAACGAGTGGACGATTACCTTGACCGATGGTGCCACGGGTGGAACCGTTGTGGGCGAATATACCGTCACTTTCGACGACACGCGGGGGGCTGGTGGCACGCTGCTATCCGTCACCAATACCACCGGTGGCGCTTACAATCCGACAACCGGCACCTTTCAGATCAACGTGGCTGGCGGCCCAATTGATGTCAAACTGGGCGAACTCGGCGCGCCGGATGGGATTACCCAGCTGTCAGACGCCTTTGCGCCTGTCAATATCACCAAGAACGGCTCGCCCGCCGGGAACCTGACTTCGGTTGAAATTGATCCCAATGGCTATGTCCACGCATCCTATGATGTTGGCATTTCACGGGTAATTTTTCAGGTGCCGCTGGTCGATGTGCCCAACCAAAACGGGCTGAAATCCATGGACAATGAAACCTATGGGATCACACCCGATTCGGGTTCGTTCTTTTTGTGGGACGCAGGCGATGGGCCAACCGGCGATGTGATCAGCTATGCCCAAGAAGAATCCTCGACCGATGTGGCAGGTGAACTGACCAGCCTGATCCAAACCCAGCGGGCCTATTCGTCGAATGCCAAAGTCATCCAGACTGTCGATGAAATGCTGCAAGAAACCACCAATATCAAACGCTAATCCGACCCCGGCCCACGAAGGAGCCTGACACATGAGCATCTCGCAATCGCTATCCAATGCCCTGACGGGCCTGACCGCAGCCTCGCGGATGGCCGAAGTTGTGTCGTCCAACCTTTCCAATGCGCTGACCGATGGCTATGGCCGCCGCAGCGTCGATCTGTCATCACAATCCGTTGGCGGGCGTGGGGCGGGGGTGCAGATTGATGGCATCACCCGCCATGTGGACCGGGGGATATTGGGCGACCGGCGGCTGGCTGATGCCGCAATGGCGGGCCAACAGTCAATGCTCAGCACGCTTGGCCGGGTCGAAACCACGGTCGGCGCGGTGGGGGCTGCCAATGGACTTGCGGCCCGGTTGGCCAGTCTGGAACAGGCCCTGACATCCGTGGCAGGCGATCCATCCTCGGAAGTGCGGCAAAGCAATGTCGTCAGCCGCTTGCACGGCGTGACCCAGGCCTTGCAGGACAATGCCGCAGGGATCAGGGGCTTGCGACAAGAGGCCGAGGATAGCATCAGCACCCAAATCCAGACGCTGAACACATCGCTCAAGCAGGTGGAATCCCTGAACCGGGATATCATGATGGCGCGAAACTCGGGCGGCGATGCCACCGCTCTGATGGACCAACGGCAAGTCGTGATCGACAAAATCTCTGGCATTGTGCCGGTTCGGGAACTTCCACGCAGCAATGGAACGGTGGCCGTGATGACCGCGTCTGGTCAGATGTTGGTCGATGGCCCGGTGCTGCAGTTTGGCTTTACCTCCGCCAATTATGTGACGCCAGACATGACGAAGGCGTCTGGCGGGCTGCGCGGCATCACGCTGGATGGCGTGCCGCTGGCCGGATCAACCGGCTTTGGCCGGCTTGACGGCGGCGGACTTGCGGCGGCCTTTACTCTGCGCGACGACACATTGGTCGGGGCGCAGGCGGGGGTAGATGCGGTCGCGCGTGACCTGATCGACCGCTTTGCTGACCCCGCCACTGACCCGACCTTGACAGGTGGCATGGCCGGATTGCTGACCGATGCCGGGGCTGGCTTTGATCCGCTGGACGAGGTCGGATTGTCCGGCCGTATCCGGGTCAATGCCGCTGTCGATCCGGCGCAGGGCGGTGCTTTGTGGCGTATCCGCGACGGTGTGAATGCCGCAATTGCCGGACCTGCCGGCGATGGCAGTCAGATTGACCGATGGCTTGATGCCCTGAATGATCCACGCTCGCTTGCCTCTGGCGGGGCGGCCCGTTCTGCCGCCGGGCATATTTCGGCTTTGGTGTCCAGCATTGGTGGCCAGCGCCTCGCCGCTGAAGAAGACCTGAGCTTTGATACGGCGCGGTGGGACAGCCTGCATCAGGCGGAACTGAGCGACGGGGTCGACAGTGACCACGAATTGCAGATGCTGATGCAGATCGAGCAGGCCTATGCGGCGAACGCCAAAGTCATGCAGACCGTTCAATCCATGATCCAGACCCTGATGGAGATTTAAGCCATGTCTTTGACATCCATTGGCGATCGGTCGCTGCAATTCAATTCGATGCGGGCGACCACGCAAATCAAGACCCGGTTGTCGATCCTGACGGACGAAATGAGCAGCGGTCTGGCGCATGACCTGACCGCCCATCTGCGCGGTGACGCCGCCCGACTGACTGATGTCGACCGGCGGCTGAACCTGATCACCGGCTTTTCCAGCACCGCGCATGAAGCGGGGCAGACCATTGCGGCGATGCAAACCACCTTGCAAGGGGTCGACAAGGCCCGCTCCAAACTGGCCGAACAGCTGGTTACCTTGCCCACCGGGGCACTGCCATCACATATTGCCAATGCTATTGGGGCAGGACGCGAGGCATTTGACAGCATTACCCGTGCCGTCAATACCACTTTGGGCAATCGCAGCCTGTTTGCAGGAACGGCGACTGACACCATTCCGCTGGCCGACCCTGATGCGATGATGGCCTCACTCAGCAGTGCCCTCGCCGGATCGGTCACGTTGAATGACGTGCAAACCGCGATTGATACCTGGTTTGACAATCCGACCGGGGGGTTTGCGACGATGGGGTATCAGGGCGATACCGGCCCTGCCATGTCGCGCCGGATCGACATGGATACGTCCGTTGCAATTGACGGCCGCGCCGATGACCCCGCACTCCGCAGTCTGTTGAAAGCAGCGGCGACGGCTGCATTGGCGGGGGATCCCGGGCTTGGCCTGTCGGATGACATCAAATCAAACCTCCTGCGCAGCGCCGGGTTGCAAATGCTGACGGCGGCTCAGCCCTTGGTCAATATGCAGGCCCGCCTTGGCCTGTCCGAGGCAACGATCGAGGAAACTACCGTCCGACACACAGCGCAAAAAACCGCATATGGACTGATGCGCAACGATCTGGTGTCCGCTGATCCTTATGACACTGCCGCTGAACTGGAGCAGGTCCAGCGCCAGCTTGAAACGCATTACACATTGACAGCCCGTCTGTCGAAACTTTCATTTGTGGAGTATATCTGAGTGCGGTTTTTGGCCCCGACGATCCTCGCGCCCCTGCTTTTCGGCCTGGGGCTATGGGGCACGACTGCCCTGTCCTCACCAATCCGGCTGAAAGATCTGGTTGAGTTTGACGGTGTGCGGTCGAATGATCTGGTGGGGTATGGTCTGGTTGTGGGTCTGAACGGCACTGGCGACGGGCTGCGCAATTCACCCTTTACCGAAGAGATCATGACCAACATCCTGGAACGGCTGGGCGTCAATGTGACCGGCGAACAGTTCCGACCGCGCAATGTGGCCGCCGTTCTGGTCACTGCAAGTCTGCCACCGTTTTCGCGCGCGGGCAGCCCGATAGACATCACGGTTTCAGCGATCGGGGACGCCACCAGCCTGCTCGGCGGCACGCTGGTGATGACCCCGCTGAATGCCGCAGACGGAGAGATTTACGCTGTGGCCCAGGGCACGATCATTGCGGGTGGCGTAACGGCAAGCGGCGATGCAGCGACTGTGACCCAAGGGGTTCCGACCGCAGGTGTCATTCCCTCCGGTGCCACCGTCGAACGCGAGGTTGATTTTGATTTCGGCAGTCTGACCAGCGTCCGCCTCGCCCTGCGCACCCCGGATTTCACCACTGCCGGGCGGATCGAAGCAGCGATCAATGATGATTTCGGCCGTCAGGTCGCGGTCATGCTCGATGCCGGAACGGTCGAGCTGAACATCAACGCGACGCGGATGCCGTCGCCCGCCCATGCCTTGGGGCGGATCGAGAATATTTTGGTTGAACCCGAGATTCGGGCCCGCGTGGTTGTTGATCAACGGTCTGGGACAATTGTGATGGGAGAAGATGTGCGGATCAGCCGTGTCGCGGTCAGTCAGGGCAACCTGACCCTGCGGATCGAGGAAGAACCGCTGGTGGTGCAGCCGAACCCGTTTTCCGATGGTGAAACGGTCGTGGTTCCCCGCACCACCGCGAGCATCCAACAGAATCCCGGAATTGGTCTGGCGGAAATCCGCGAGGGAACCTCACTCAGCCAGGTGATAGCCGGACTGAACGCACTGGGCGTCGCCCCGCATGACATGATCGACATCCTCAAAAGCATTAAGGCCGCCGGCGCGCTGCATGCCGAGTTCATTGTCCGCTGACTCAGTCAGCGGTTACATCCGCAAGGTTTCAGAGGTCCAACGACCAATGCAACCCTCTGTTGGTCGTATCAGAAACCTGCCGCAACGGGTGTATGATTTCGAGGCTTGTGAGATTGCCAAAGTCGCGACCTGTGGCGCCGGCCCACAGGCCACCAGACACAATCAACGACGGCCTGATCAGTCGGCCAGTTGCGCCTAAAAGTAACTGCGTACAAGACTGCCTGCGATCAGGCTCCAGCCATCGGCCACGACGAAAAATGCGAGTTTGAACGGCAAAGACACAATTGCCGGTGGCACCATCATCATCCCCATCGACATCAACACTGCCGCGACCACCAGATCAATGATCAGGAAAGGCAGAAAAATCAGAAAACCAATCTGAAAGGCCCGCGAAATCTCGCTGAGCAGGAAAGACGGGACCATGACAGAAAGCGGCGCATCGATAATGGGTGTGTCCGGTGCAAGTTCCGGCCGCAAAGTGGCCAAAGCCTCGAATGTATCAGGCTCGATCCGCCCGGTCATGAAGGTCCGGAAAGGCCCGATCGCTTTGATAAAAGCTTCGTCCAGCGGCATGCCACTGTTCATCGCAGGCTCAATCCCGGCAGTCCAGGACGCGGTAAAAACCGGTTCCATGACGAAATAAGTCAGGAACAGTGCCAGCGACACCATCAGCATATTGGGCGGCGATTGCTGCAATCCGATGGCCTGCCGCAGGATCGCCAGCACGGTGACGATATAGGGAAAACAGGTGATCATGATCAACAGGCCGGGGACCAGGCTGAGAATGGTGACAAGCAGGATCAATTGAACTGATCGGGTCGCCAGAGAGCCGTCGTTGCCCAGAGAAATCGACAGATCCTGTGCGGTTGCAGGGCCGGTCAGACAGACGAGCAACAACAGCCCAATCCAGAAAAGGCGTCCCACCCGTTAACTCAGATCTTGTTTGAGCGTAATGACTTCGGTCAGCCGGACAGCAAGTTGCCCAACCTCACCACCTTCCATCTCTTGCAACTCGCCGCGCGCGATCAGCCGGTCACCGATATAGAGTTCCACCGGGTCATCAATCCGCCGGTCCAACACCAATACGGCATTCTCGCCCAACGCCAGCAATTCGCGCACCGAAGGGCGGGCGCGGCCGACAGATATGGTGATTTCAATCGGGACCGACTGAAAAGGATGACCGTCCAAACTGTCAGAACTTGCAGAGACTCTAGCGTCATCCATAGGTTACCCTCTCATCAATGCTTTCGAAGATTGCGCCAAGGGCGGTTTGCGCGCCCGCTATAATCGCCCCGATATCCAATGCCGTTTCGGCCCGGCCGGACCGCAAAACGGCCTGATCAAGCCCAATGGCCGGATCCGCAACCAGCATGACCGGCAAACCCACCGCATAGGGCAAGAGTGCGGTAAGTGCTTCGATCCGCTTGGGATGCACCGACAGTTCCACCGGCAAAGCACTGTCCTGGGCCGCAGCATCGTTCAACAGGCCGGTCAGATGCGACGCAATTGCAACCTCCGTCATCTGCGGCAAAACCCGGTTGATCAGCGCACCGAACAAGGGTTTGAGCCCATGCAAGACATGCGCCCGCGCTTCTGCATAGCCAAAGGCCATGTCCGCAAAACTTTGCGCAATATCTGCGGTGAGTGCTTCTTGCGCCGCCACCGCCAGTGCTTGCCCTTCGGACAGGCCAATTGCGTATCCATCCTGCCAGTCCCGGTTTGGGGCTGCGTTTGTCTCGGAAATGGCCGGGACATCGCCCGTGTCAAAGCACTCCAGCATCGGTGATCGCCCCATCTCAGACGCGCTCCACTTCTTCGGGATCTTCTATCCAGCTTTGGAGAATCTGGAATGTTTCTTCCTGCCGCTCATCAATCATCTTGCGCAGCCGTGCGACCGGATCCTCCCCCGTTACACTGCTCTCGGCGCCCCGGACCGTCGGCGCATCAAGGGCTGCGAACTGGCCTTGTTCCATTTGTCCAGCGCTGCGGGAGCCCGTTTTCCCGGCACCAAAGCCCCCTTCAAAACTCGCCGGAGAGGGTAGTGCGGCGATTGTGTTGGCCCGGTTCGATGTCAAAATCGGACGGATGACAAACAAGCCCAGAACCATGGCCACAAGGGCCGTGACTCCGATCTGAATGACCGACATGATATTGATCGGCAGACCCGGTGCTGTGACGCCCTCTGTCCCCACCACGGCGATCGGTTCAAAGGCCATTGATTTTATTGTAATAACATCACCCCGACTTTCATCGAAACCCACTGCCGAGGCCACAAGATCGCGCATGGCCGACAGCTCTGCGTCGCTCCGGGGGGTCGTGGTGACGGCGCCTGCTGCATCGGTGCTTGAAACATCATTCACCAACACCGCCACGGTCAGCCGTTTGACCGCCCCCGGCGCCCGCAAGATTTCGCGTTGCGTTTCAGAGACTTCAAAATTCGTGAGCGCGCGGGTTTCGGTGTTTTCGGCATTCGAGCTGCCAGTCCCACCTGCCGCATTGCCATCAGGCAGGTTCGACGCAACCGTCACTTCGCCGCCCTGGCTGTTGGTCGAGGTGTCAGAGCTTTCCTGCACATCCGTCGAAACCGCGACCCGACTTTCAGGATCAAAGCTATGCTCGGTGATTGATTCGGTCTCGTTCACCGTATCAAGGGACAGCTCAACAATGACATTGCCATAGCCAACCCGCGCCTCAAGCAGACGCTCCGCCCGCGCCCGGAGATCCGCGGCACGATCCTGTCCGTTGGCCATGGTGGCCGGATCATCGGCATTGGCGATCAGCCCGCCTTCACCGTCGATCACTGCCACATCGTCGGGTGAAAGGCCCGAGACAGCAGAGGCCACGAGATAACGTAATGCTTTGGCATGATTGGCAGAAAGCACACCGTCCGAGGTCGTCACCGTTACCGCCGCTGTGGCAGGCTGTTCGCGTTGAAATGGCCGGTTGGCGGGTGAGGAAATGTGCACCCGTGCGGTGCGGATGTAAGGGCTGGACAGGATTGTGCGGGCCAGTTCGCCCTCTTTCGCGCGCCAATAGGCCGCGTCGAACATCTGCGCCGTCGTTCCAAAACCCGACAATCCGTCAAGCAATTCGTAGCCTTGCGAATTACTGGCGGGCAACCCTTCTGACGCCAATGACATGCGCAGAACGTCTCTGGCCGAGCTGGTAACATAAATCGCATCGCCGCGCACTTCATAGGCAATGCCCCGCTGTTCCAACGCTGAAATGACCTCACCTGACGCATCAGGTTCGAGTCCGGCATAAAGCAGCGCCAGATCAGCAGTTCCCACTCCACGTGACAGGGCCAGGACGGCCGCAAATACGGCCAGCGAGGCCAGAATGGCGGTGATCCTGCGACGGGCGTCCAGTTTAAGCCAGACGGACAAAAGATTGTCCAAGGTATTCCTCCAAGCATAACGGGCGTTCTGCCCGGTTAGGTAATGAATGAATGATCAGGCTTAAGAATTGGTTAGTCCTGCTGGTCTATCGGTAGGCATCTTCACCCAAAGGTGCCGCCATGACCGCAATAGCCGACCCCGCCCTCGCCACCGCCCCGAAAAAGAAGTCAAAGATGCCTTTGATCCTTGGCGTTCTGTTTGCCGTTCTTGGCGGTGCGGGGGGATATTTTGCCGTAAAAATGGGGCTGATCGGCGGTCATGCCGTCACCGAGGCTCCCGCCGAAGACTTGCACGGCGACCTGCTTGCGCCCCTGGCCCCCGTGGCCTTTGTCGCCCTTGACCCGTTGGTCATCAACATGCCGAATCAATCCGGTCGCCAGTTTCTGCGATTCACCGCCCAACTTGAAGTGCCACCAGAATATCAGCTTGAAGTTGAAGCCATCAAACCGCGAATCATCGACGTGCTGAATGGCTATCTGCGCGCCGTCGAGCTGGCCGATCTCGAAGATCCGACCGTTTTGCTAAGGCTGCGCGCGCAAATGTTGCGTCGCGTTCAGGTCGTCACCGGAGAAGGCCGCGTCCGCGATCTGCTCATCATGGAATTTGTATTAAACTGAAGGAGTTACCAATCATGACCCTGATTGCCGACATGTTGCTTATCGCCGGAGCCGTGGGGGCCGGGCTTTATTGTTTTGTTCTGTCGCGACGATTGCGCCTGTTCAATGATCTGGAGAAAGGCGTCGGTGGGGCTGTGGCGGTGCTTTCTGCCCAGGTCGATGATCTGACCCGGACTCTGACCCGCGCCCATGGATCCGCCACAACCTCCGTCAAAGCCCTGGCTGGGGTTACAGACCGGGCGGAAGCCGCGGCTAAGCAGTTGGAACTGATGATGGCATCCTTGCATGATTTGCCAGGTCAGGCACAGAATTCCGGGATCCCGGTTAACCCGTTTTTCTTTCGGCATCCCGATTCTGCTGGGCGCTCATCATGAGCGGGCCGCGACCAAAATCCAATCGAACCCGCGCCGGTCGGGGCGTTTTGTCGATTGTCGCTGGAATGCTGATCGCTTCGGGCCTGATCCGGATTGGAAATGACGCAGAACAGGCCTTTGCTAACGAACACGATGTCACCACAGCCGAGGGCGGGTCGATGGACCCTGCCGCATGTGACCCCGCGACCGGCAATGCCGCTTTGCTTGAGGCCTACCGGACCCGCGAAGACCGCATCGCAACCCGCGAGGCGCAGTTGGAAGACCGCCTGCAGGCAATGCGCGTGGCAGAGGCCGAGATCACCGACAGGCTGGCGGAGTTGCAGGCGGCCCAGACATCACTTGCAGATACAATTTCGGTCGCCGACTCTGCGGCAGAAGAGGATCTCGGGCAATTGACCGCTGTCTATGAGAATATGAAACCTCAGGATGCGGCGGCGTTGTTTGAAACCATGGAGCCGGATTTTTCATCGGGATTCATGGGTCGGATGCGCCCTGAAATTGCAGCGGCGATCATGGCCCAGCTCCAACCAGAAACAGCCTATGCGATCAGTGCCATTCTGGCGGGCCGCAATGCCAATGTGCCGACCGAGTAACCCAGTTTTTGGTCACCTGAACAGACAAACTTAACCCCTCTCTGCCAGAGTTTCAGCAGAACCGGGACAAGACGGCCCGCAACAATAAGGGAATTCCCGAATCATGGTCGGTTTGATCGGCATCGTCATTATCTTTGCTACCGTCTTTGGCGGTTACATCATGGCGGGCGGAAAAATGGACATCATTTTGAATGCATTGCCGCATGAAATGATCGTGATAGGCGGGGCGGCAGTCGGGGCTTTTGTCATCTCGAATGATTTCGCCAGCATCAAACATACGCTCAAGGACATGGGCAAAGTGTTCAAAGGGCCGAAATGGAAGCATAAGGATTACAAGGACCTGCTTTGCCTGCTTTTCGAGCTGATCCGTGTCGCCCGCTCTAATCCGGTCGGGCTGGAGGAACATATTGAAAATCCAAAAGAATCGGCAATCTTCGGGAAGTATCCTAGAATTAAAGCTGACAAAGAGGGTGTGGCATTGATTTGCGATACGTTACGCTCGGCGACAATGAATTACGACGATCCGCATCAAGTCGAAGAAGTCCTCGAAAAACGGCTCGAGGCTTATGGCCATCATACCATGCATTCGACCCATGCAATCCAGTCGATTGCCGACGGACTGCCCGCCCTGGGGATCGTAGCAGCAGTGCTGGGCGTGATCAAGACTATGGCGTCAATCGACCAGCCGCCGGAGATTCTGGGTGAGATGATCGGTGGCGCGTTGGTTGGCACGTTTCTTGGCGTTTTCATGGCTTACGGATTCTTTGCGCCTTTTGCAGCAAAACTGACCACGGTTCTGCTCGAGGATTCCCATTTCTACAAATTGATCCGCGAAGTCCTTGTCGCGAACCTGCACCAACACGCCCCTAACATCTGCATCGAAGTCGGACGGCAAAACACGCCGGGCCACAACCGCCCTTCATTTACCGAATTGGAAGAGGCGCTTAAGGCGACCAAGGACGCAGCATGAACCGGATTGCGTTTGCATTTTGCCTTCTGGTCTCAGGCTCCTGCAGTGCTGAAGTCGTTAGCCTGCGCGGTGGCGATCATCCAGGCTTTACCCGGCTGGTGGCAGCTATTCCGGTCGGACGTGCCTGGCAACTGGCCCGCTTGGGGCCGGATTACGTGATCAGAACCGGAAATACCGATGATACATTCGATGTGTCAGCGGCCTTTGACCGCATTCAACGGGACCGTATCGCCGGACTGACTACCTCCCAATCGCCGGGAGAGTTGGTGATTTCCATGGCTTGCGATTGCCATGCAACCGCGTTTCAGTGGCAGCCTGACCGGGTGGTCATCGATGTCCTCGATGGACCAGCCCCAGCCGGATCACAGTTCGAAACACCTGCTGACGCTTCAGAAGCGCCGACCCCTGACGGAATTAACCTATCACTGGATGCCTATGTCGTCCCCCATCCGTCCGCAGGGCTGGCTGAGTTTGCGGTCGGAACAGCAGCGGCTGCTCCGACAACGGCTCTGGCACTGCCGCTCTTGCTCGCCCCGCCGGTTGGGGCAGATTTACGGCCAATCATTCCACCTCAGGACCACACCGAAATGGCGGCGATGGCGGGCACCCCCAATGATCCGCCAGAGCATATCAGCGATACTGAACAGGCCATCATTGAGAGTTTTGCCCGGGCAGCAACGCAAGGATTGCTTGATCTGTCGGGCGCTCCCGCCGCAGATTTTGAACAACCAGAGCATCAGGACGCACCTGACGATGCGGAGCATACCGGTCAGATTGCAACCGGCGAAGCCGCCACGCACGCAGAGCCTGGCGCCTTGGAACCCGATACTGCCGGAGGCGGGCCTACATCCCTGACAGAATTCGCATTGTCTGGCCCCGATATCTTACAGCCAGGAATTACATCCCGGACGAGCATTGATCGCGAACTGCAGCCGCTTGCAAGCCCGGACCAGTTGAATGCCGTTGAAAACCATTGCTTCGACGAAGCTTTGCTCGACATGGCGGGCTGGGGTGATGACCGCGACTTTTCTGCCCAAATCAGCGAGAGGGTGAGCGCCCTTACCTCTGAATTGGACAGCTATCCGGATGGGGCGGTAGAGGCGCTGGCGCAAAGCTACATCTTCTTCGGATTCGGACGTGAAGCAATCCAGACGCTGAAACTGGACGGGACGGACAGCCAACACCGCCGTGTATTGGTGGCCCTTGGCCAACTGGTCGATGAAGAACCGGACCCCAGCGACCTGTTTGCCAGTCAACTGGGCTGTGCCAACAAGGCTGCAATCTGGACCGCTCTGGCGCGCGGCACCTTGCAAGGCACGTCCGAAAGCGAGCGGGTTGCCGCTGCAGCTGGCATTTTGACATTGCCTCCAATGTTGCGCGGCCATTTGGGCGGCCGCCTTGCGCAGATTTTTGTCGATTTTGGGGATTCCGACGCGGCAGCGGCGATACTTGATTCCGCGCGCGGCCAGGTGACAGCGGACCGGGTTGAAACTGACGTGACAGCCGCTGAAATCACCCTAAAGAGCGACGGTGCCGAAGCCGCAATTGGCGCGCTGGAGACTTTGGCACAAGAGGATTTACGTCTGACCCCGGAGGCTTTGGTCCAACTGATCAATCTGACCTTGGACGAAGGGCATAATCTCGACCCCGGTTTGATTACGTTGGCCGATTCAATGGTCTACGAACATCGCGGAGAGCCGATTGCTACGGCTTTGATTGCCGCACAGGCGCGCGGATTGACGGACGGCAATGCCTTTGAGCAGGCATTTGCCCTTTTGGCCGGTGATGTCACCCCGATGGGCGCAGAGGAGCTTGCCGGATTGCGGACCGCCGCGATCCTCGCTCTTGCGGAACGGGCTGATGATGCTGCTTTCCTCAACTTTGCCTTTGATGATTTGCCCCCGACAGGCAATGCGCAGGCCGAAAATGCCGTTGCCACCCGGTTGATGACCCTTGGTTTTGCGGACCGCGCCGCAGCCGTACTCGACAGCCCGGCAACCGGGGCCAATGCGCGCGACCGTAGATATCTGCAAGCCGAAATCGCCGTGGAACTGGGCGATTTTGCCGAGGTTGACGCCCTGCTTGGCGGGATGAGCGATCCGCGTGCGGGTGAAATCAGGGCCCGCGCCCTTGCCGCGCAGGGTGATTTCGCAGCGGCGACTTCGGCAGAGCAGGTCTTGCCCGGTGCATTGACCGATCCGGCAGCGGCTTGGAGAGCGGGCGAATGGGCGATGCTGGAACATTCCGAAGATCCCTTGTTGCGCGCCGCATCCGATGCGGTGCTGGCGGCCCCCGAAACACTCGACCCCAATACCCCGCTTGCGTCCAGTCGAGCCCTTTTGGACGAGGCCGTGGCAACCCAAGACCTCGCGGGCCAATTGCTGGAGCGGTTCGCCATTGATCCCGCAACTGACCCTGCCACAAACTGATCCCGGCACGCCGGTCAGATCTGCGCTGCAATGGCGCAGAAAGTTACGAAATCTAAACCCCCTATGCCTAGTCTTGGGGGGAACAGGCAGCAGAAAGCGCACTGAATGACATGGCTCACCGGCCCCGCAATCGGGGCACCGCTTGCAGTTTGGCCGGGCCTGCTTTCTCGGATCATCTTGCTTGGGTGCGTGCAGGTTCTGCCAGCCCATGCTGACCCCACCGATATCTGCCTGACTGCCGCCCGCGACGCAGCAGCCGTCAGCGATGTGCCGCTATCGGTCTTGATCGCCATCACCCAGACTGAAACCGGACGGGGGCAAAGCGGGGAAACCCGGCCCTGGCCCTGGACTGTGAATATGGAAGGTGAAGGACATTGGTTCGACAGCCGCGACGAGGCTTTGGCCTATGTCTTTGAAAACTATAACCGGGGGGCGCGCAGTTTCGATATTGGTTGTTTCCAGATCAATTTTCGCTGGCATGGCGAGCATTTCAACTCGATCGAAGAGATGTTTGATCCTGCCGCCAATGCGGCTTATGCGGCCCGGTTCCTGAGCAATCTATATGCCGAGACCGGCGATTGGTCGGCAGCGGCTGGTGCGTTCCATTCGCGAACCGAGGTGCATGCCGCAGGTTATCGCACGACATTTGACCGGTTCCGCGATGAAGCCATTGCAGCCGGTGCCGATAGCGGCGCGGGTTATTCCGGGGCATCGCCGGTTTTGCTGGCTGCAGCCGATAGCCAAGCTGAACCCCGCAGCAACAGCTTTCCACTTTTGCAAACCAGCACCGGAAACCGGTCGCTGGGTTCCCTCGTCCCGCTTAGCCCATAAGGCATCCGATGACTGGCATGACCATTCGCAACATATTTCAACCGACCGTCTTGCTGGCCATTGCCCTGATGGCAGTGATTGTCATGATGGTTCTGCCGGTCCCGGCTTGGATCCTGGATGCGGGGCTGGCCGTGTCTTTCGCGCTGGCGATTCTGATGTTCACTGTGACACTGTTCATCGAGCGTCCCTTGGATTTCTCAGCCTTTCCAACGGTTTTGCTGGCCTCACTGATGTTGCGGCTGTCACTGAACGTGTCGTCGACCAAACTGATTATTGGTCAGGGCCATACCGGAACCGATGCGGCGGGGCATGTGATCGAAGGTTTTGCGATGTTCGTGATGGGCGGCAATGTCATCGTTGGGCTGGTGGTATTCATCGTGCTGCTGATCGTCAATTTCGTGGTGATCAACAAAGGTGCGGCGCGGATGGCCGAAGTGGGCGCCCGGTTTGCCTTGGACGCAATGCCCGGCAAGCAATTGGCGATTGATGCCGATATGTCGGCCGGGGCGATTGACCATGCCGAAGCCAAGGCGCGGCGCGAGCTGGAACAGGCCGAAACCACATTCTTCGGCTCACTTGACGGGGCCAGCAAATTCGTCAAGGGCGATGCCGTGGCCGGCCTGTTGATCACCGCGATGAACCTTGTCGTCGGGCTGTTTGTCGGCATTTTCATGCATGGTTTGCCGATGGCCAAGGCGTTTGAGACCTATTCGATCCTGACTGTCGGCGATGGTCTGGTCAGCCAGATCCCGGCGGTCATCATCTCTATCGCTTCCGCGCTTTTGCTGGCGCGGGGTGGCCAAAAAGGTGCCACCGATCTGGCTATTGTCGCACAACTAGGCCGTTATCCGGCGGCTCTGGGCACGGTCGCCGTTCTGATGGCGCTTTTTGCCATTGTTCCCGGCATGCCCTTTATCCCATTCATCCTGGCTGCGGCGGTCCTGGGTTTTGCAACATGGGTCATCCTCGACAAAAGGGCCAAGGCCCAACTGACCGGCGCCACAGGCAGCGACCCCAAATCACCGGCGGCCCCGCGTACTTCCTTGGGCGATTTGCTGGACCTTGATGATATTCATGTCGAATTTGCGCCAGATCTGGTCAGCATGGTGTTGGATGCGGGCACTGGGCTGGATGCGCGCATTGCCAATATGCGCAGCCATGTCGCCACAAATTTCGGGGTCTTGCTGCCGGAAATCCGATTGACAGACAACGCGAGCCTGCCCGCCGGAACCTATGTCATCCGGATTCTGGGGGTTGAACAAGTGCGCGACAGGTTGCGCCCGGGTCAGGTTTTGGCGCTCCTCTCATCGCCTGGCGGGGCCGATCTGGTGGGCGAGGATGTAAAAGAGCCGGTCTATGGCGCACCGGCCCGCTGGATCAGCCCGGACGCACAGGACGTGGCCGCCATGGCCGGGCTTACCACCGTCTGGCCCGCCGAAGTGTTGGCCACCCATCTGCTCGAAGTGATCAAGCGCAACTTCCCGCGGCTGCTGACCCTCAAGGCGCTGCGCCGGTTGCTGGACGAGTTGGTCAATCTGACCGACCGCGCCCGTGCCGATGCAAACCGCAAGATGCTCGACGAGTTGATGCCTGACAAAGTGCCCGTCGACGTCTTGCTTTCCGTCTTGCGACTGCTGCTCGAAGAACGGGTGTCAATCCGCAATCTGCCACTTATTCTTGAATCCATTGCCGAAGGCCGGCAGGTCTATACCAGCGCCGAAGGTATCGCCGAGCATGTGCGCCAAAGGCTTGGCTTTCAGCTTGTGGCCGAGATGCGGCGCAGTGACGGGACGATCCCGCTGGTCCAGCTGGCCCCGGAATGGGAGGATATTTTCACCACCTATCAGATCAATTCCGACCGGGGCAGCGCCGATGTCGCCCTGCCGCCCGAAGATTTCAATCGTCTGGCTACAGCCATCGCCGACCGGCTGGCCCGAGCTTCGGACAACGGCACATATCCCGCTGTTGTAACCTCGATGCGGCGGCGGCGGTTCTTGCGGACGGTGCTGGCGGCAAAGGGCATTCCCAACCCGGTGCTCAGTTTCGAAGAGATCGGAATCAACGCCCGCCCAGCGCTGGTCGGCTTTGTGGCCGCATGACGCTGGACCTCGCCCAAATGCTGCCTTTGGTCCAGACCGCGCTTTGGACCGGATTTGTCGTGTTTCTGCGGGTGGCGGCGATGTTGTCACTGGTCCCCGCCTTTGGCGAGCAATCTGTACCAGTGCGGGTCCGGCTGGCATTGGCTTTGGCCTTTACGCTGATTGTTCTGCCTGCGGTCACCCCTTTGATCCCGGCTCTTCCGGCCCTCGCCCCGCAAACGGCCGGACTGATGGTGACCGAGGCCGCAAATGGGCTGTTGTTCGGTCTGATGCTGCGCTTTTTCATTCTGGCGCTGCAGATTGCCGGGGCGATTGCGGCTCAGTCGACTTCTTTATCACAGCTTTTCGGGGGGGCCGGGGGGGCAGAGCCGCAGCCGGCCATTGGCCATATTCTGATACTGGCGGCTCTTGCACTGGTCACAATCCTTGGGCTCCATGTCCGACTGGCGGCCTTTATGATCCAAAGTTACGCGATTATCCCGCCCGGCACGCTACCCTCGCCTCAGGTCGTCGCCGATGCGGGCCTGCGCGAAGTGAGCCGGTGTTTCGGGCTGGGCTTTACCCTTGCCGCACCCTTTGTGATTGCCTCTCTGATCTATAACGTCACGCTCGGGGTCATAAACCGGGCAATGCCACAACTGATGGTGGCTTTTGTCGGCGCACCGGCCATCACCGCCGGCGGGCTGGTTTTGCTGCTGATTTCTGCGCCGATCATGCTCTCGGTCTGGAGCAGCGGGCTCTTTGCCTTCATGGACGCCCCGTTTGGAGCCCTGCCATGAGCGGTGAAGATGACGACGGCGACAAACCCTATGAACCCTCACAAAAGAAGCTGGATGATGCACGGGCCAAGGGCGATGTGCCGCGTTCAGCCGATATCACCACCGCCGCCGGTTATGGTGGGTTTCTGCTGGCCGCTGTGGCCTTTGGCCCGGCGTCTCTGATCGGGTTGGGCTCCTCGCTCGCGGTGTTTCTGGATCAGGCCGATACCCTGTCAACCTCGGTTTTCGATGGGGCCGCAGCGCCGTTCGGCGGTGGGGCAATGCGGGCCATTGCCACTGATCTGGCCCCTTGGTTTGCGATTCCGGCCCTGTTGTCACTGTTATCGATTCTGGCCCAACGCGGGATGATCTTTGCGCCCTCAAAGCTCGCTTTCAAACTGTCGCGGATCAATCCGATAGCGGCGCTGGGCAACAAATTCGGGCGGGCCGGATTGTTCGAATTTGGCAAAAGTCTGCTGAAGCTTTGTATCTATGGCACGGTTCTGTTCGTCTATCTGAACACCCAACTGCCGCGGATCATCGCATCGGTCAATCTGTCCGCTGCCATGGTTACTGTTGAAATCCTGCAGCTTTGTGTTGGGCTTTTGCTCATTGTGCTGGTGATTTCACTGGTTCTTGGGACATTGGACCTGGTGTTTCAATTCTTTGAACATAACCGCAAAAACATGATGTCCCGGCAGGAAATGATCGACGAGCACAAAGAGTCCGAGGGCGATCCGCATGTCAAACAACAGCGGCGTCAAAAGGCGATCGAAATCGCGATGAACAAGATGTTGACCGAAGTGTCAAAGGCCGATGTGATCATCGTCAACCCGACCCATTTTGCCGTGGCGTTGAAATGGGACCGTAAATCGGCCCGTGCCCCGGTCTGCATCGCCAAAGGTGTTGATGAAATTGCCGCCCGGATCCGGGAAATTGCGGCCACTTCGGCGATTCCTGTCCATTCCGACCCGGCCACCGCCCGGGCCCTTTATGCTACTGTCAAAGTCGGCGAAGAGATCAGGCGCGACCATTATCGCGCTGTGGCGGCTGCCATTCGGTTTGCCGAAAACCTGCGCAAAAAAGCGGGACCGCGATGACGGCAGCCAAGGATCTGAAAGCGCTGACACAATTGACCGACGCGGCATTTGCGGCACAACAGGCAAAAATGGGGGCATTGCGGCAGGCTGCGCAGAACTTGCGTGATAAACTTACCGCACTGGACGGGGCCCGCAAAGCCCGGGCTTTGTCCCTGACCGAGGCTGATCCGGCGCTTCTGGCCGGGGCTGACCTGCTCTGGCAGTCCTGGATCGAACAGCGACGGGCGGCTCTGAATGGTGAGCTGTCACGCAACCTGGTGGCGCAAGACAAAGCCCGCGCCGCACTTGCCCTGGCCTTTGGCCGCAATCAGGCAACCGAGGCGCTGGCCGCACGCGCCGCGCGGGATCGGATCATTGCCAAAACCCGCCGGGATGATGCTTCATCCTGACAGGCTGATCGGTTGAACTATTCGGTTTGGCGCTGGGTTGCGCTCAGACATCCTGCCGGACAATATCGGTAATCAGCACATCATGGATCTGTTCACCGACCGCCTCTTGCCCGGCAAGCCGCAAGGCGCGGCGCAGACTGCGCATGTTTTCGGCACTGGTGAACATGCCGTCAAAGCCACCGGCATTGGCATGATCAAACAAGACCTGCAAAAACACATCGCGCATTTTCGGCTCATAGGTAAAGACCGCGTTTTGGGTGCCCACCGTGACCTCGACGCTGATTGTCAGGACCACCATCGATTTCACAGCCGCACCTTCGACCACCGGAACGACGAATTGGTTTGCCATCCGCACATATTCAAACCCGGTCGACGCCCCGGCATCCACCGGCTCGCCCTCGGTGGCGCCATGCGCCCCTTCTTCCGCCGGAAGATCGGCACCCTCAGCATCATGTGCGGCGACTTCGGTCATCACTTCGGCGGCAGGCATGTCACCACAAGGGCCCAGGGCCGCCACCTCTTCTGTCGCAGGGGGGGTCAGAAATATTCCGGCGCCAACCCCGCCGCCCACACCGAGCAGCAGTAAAATCAGCGGCAAAAGCAGTTTTTTCATCGGGTCCGCCTTTCAGAATGGCAAAATGATATCGGCCGCCTGTTGGCCAAGGCGTGGTTGCTGGACGTCAGAAATCTGGCCACGCCCACCGTATGACACGCGGGCCGAGGCGATCTTGTCATAGGTGATTTCATTCTGGCGGCTGATATCGGCTGGCCGCACAAACCCCGAAACGAGCAATTCGCGCAGTTCGAAATTCACCCGGACCTCCTGGCTGCCTTCGATCTCCAGCACACCATTGGGCAGCACGTTGGTGATCGTTGCGGCCACCCTCAGGGTCAGCTGCTCATTGCGGCGGACCGACCCATTGCCTGAAAAATTGCTGGCCGAGCTGAGCGTCACACCGGGGTTCAACGATGTCCCGTCTGGCATGATTTCTTCGATTTGTTCTGGTAAACCCAGAAAATCCGGAATGCTCATCGCCTCGGACCCGGTGCGCCCCCGGTCGGAACTGTTCGAGATTTGGGCGGAATCATTGATCTCGATCACCACAGTCAGAATATCGCCCTGCTGCATCGCCCGCCGGTCCCCCAGCAGCGACCCGCGATCCCCGGTCCAGAGCGAGGCGGTATAGGCCGCCCTTTGCGGTGTCTCATCGATGGTTTGTGGCAGGCCGTAAGTCATCATCGCGTTATGTTCGACGCCTGCGATCGGCGGGGTAAAGGCCGGGGCTTCTCCGATCTGCTGTAACCGGGCACATCCGGCGAGCGCAACAAGCAGGGCAAAGGCTACGGGCCGGCGCAAAAAGTGCATAGGACTGTCCTTAGTTTGAAACATACGCTGCCCCATCCGCACCGATCCGGGCATTGACGGTGCTGCGCGACGTCAGGTTCATCACCTGAATCACATCGCCCGGCCCGGCCCGGTCCAACGCCCGACCTTCGGTTGAAATTAGCAGGTTTCCGTTCTGATAGATAAGCGTAATCAATTGGTTGCGGTCAACCGTTGCCGGGAACCCGACATCGCCGGGCTGGATTGGCCGATTGGCATAGAGCGCTACCCTTGCCTCCATCCCGATCAGCAAGTCGGGGTCCATTACGGCACCGGGCACCACGAGATCGCGCATCACCAGATCTTCGGGCGCAATGACGGTCTGTGGCCGGATAGTTCGCGCGGCGACCACGATATCGGCCTGCGCAACCCCGCACCAAACCACCAGTACCATCGAAAACCGCATCATCGGATTTGCACCATGGCGCCCAGCATCTGATCGGCCGCACTGATGACTTTCGAATTCAGTTCATAACCACGCTGCGCCTCGATCAGATCGGTGATTTCCTTGACCGGATCGACGCTGCTATCCTCCAGATACCCCTGGCGCAGAACGCCCAACCCCTCTTGCCCCGGCGTGGCGACCGCAGAAGGGCCAGAGGCAGGCGTTTCCAGATACAGGTCGGACCCGATAGCCTCCAGTCCGCGTGGGTTGATAAAACCCGACAGGCTGAACTGGCCCAGTAACTCCGGCTCGGTCCGATCACTAAAGAACGCATAGACCTCGCCTTCGGCATTGATCGACACCGACCTGGTTTCACGCGGGATGGTGATGCCAGGGGCCACTTCATAGCCGTCATTGGTGACAATCAGCCCATCGCCGGTCAGTTTCAGCGCGCCGTCGCGGGTAAAGGCGGCGCGGCCGTCCGGCAACGTCACCTCAAGATACCCCTCGCCTTCGATCCCGACATCAAGGTCACCACCGGTTGCGGCCAATGCCCCCTGCCCAAGCAATGGCGACACCGCCGTGGCCCGCACCCCCAGCCCCAATTGCACCCCTACCGGCAACACCGTCCCGTCCGAGGCGTTGATCGTGCCGGGCCGCGCAATCTGCTGATAATGCAAGTCGGCAAATTCCGCCCGGCGCGGGCTGTAGGCGGTCGTGTTCATATTGGCGAGGTTGTTGGAAATCACCTCGACCCGCATCTGCTGCGCGGTCATCCCGGCGGCGGCAATCTGCAAAGCGCGCATATCTGTGCTCCTGTCGTTCGGTTAACGGCCCAGCGCCTTAATGACGCCGCGAATGCGTTCATCTTCTTTGTCAATAAAGCTTTGGCCCAGTTCATAGGCGCGCTGCACTTCGATCATCCGGCTGACTTGCAGGATTGGATCGACGTTGGATTCCTCTAGGAATCCTTGCAGCATTTTTCCATCCAGCGCTGGTTCGGTGCCCGCATCGGCCCGGAACCGGACGCCATCTTCGCGGATCATGCCTGCCATATCGACCGGCATAAATATCCCGATCTGTCCGATGGGCGACCCATCGGCCGAGATTGTGCCATCGGCGGCAATCGCTATCGGCCCGGTCCCTTGCGGCACAAATACCGGCGCACCGCCGCCATCCAGCACCGGATATCCCTCCATCGTGACCAGATCGCCGTTTTCATTCGGCGAGAAACTGCCCGCCCTGGTCAACCGTTGCCCACCGGGGGCTTGCACCATGAAAAACCCCTCGCCCTGAATCGCCAGATCAAACGGCCCGCCAGTCATCGCCAGTGCCCCCTGCGATTGTAGGGTCTCGCGCACCCGTGCGGCGGCCATCGACAATGACGGGGCTCCGGGGCCCAGATCGTCGATATATTCCGAAAAGATCACCCCTTCGGACCGGTAACCGGTCGTCGACGCATTGGCGATATTGTTTGCCACGCTGCGCATTTCGCGCAGCAGGCCGGATTGCCGGGTCAGGGCGGCATAGGTTGCATTGTCCATCTGTCAGCCTCCGGCAATGATCGGGATCAGGGTTTTCTGGAAATAAGTGACCAGAGTTTCAGTCATGAACCCCATCGAGGCCCAGAACACGATCAGGATCGCGGCCACTTTGGGCACAAAAGTCAGGGTCATTTCCTGAATCGAAGTCAGCGCCTGAAACAGGCCAACAATCAGGCCCGCGACCAAAGCCACGGTCAGGATTGGCAGTGACATGATCACCGCAATCCATAGCCCGGCCCGCAAGACATCAAAGAACTGCCCCTGATCCATCGCTTACACGGGCATCCGCAGGATTTCCTGATAGGCCTCGACCACCTTGTTGCGGATCGTCACCGCGGTTTCGACCGCCAGTTCGGTCTGCGCCAAAGCCTGCACAAGCGCATGCGGGTCGGCGTCCGAGGTCATCGCGGCCATCGCGGTCTGTTCAGAATTCTGCAAGGTCGCGGCGAAATCCGCCGCCGCATTGCCCAACATGCCGCCCAGACCACTGCCCGCCTGCGGGGCAGTAGCGGCCCGTGAAGCGGCGTAGCGGTCAGCAATCAGATTTGTATTCAGGACCATTCTGGTCACTCCTTATTTGCGTAAAAGATCCATCAGGCCCTGCTGCATTTGCCGGATCTGATCGAACATTTTCAGGTTAGCTTCGTAACTGCGCTGCGCCTCGCGGGCATCAGCGATTTCCAGCAAGAGATTGACATTGGTCCCTTGGTAATTGCCGTTTGAATCCGCCAGCGGATGCGACGGGTCGTACATCGTTTCCAGTTCGGATTGATCAAGACGCATTGGCCCGGTGGTCACCGCGCCCGACGTACGGCCCTGATCGATTTCCTCTTCAAAACTCACGGTTTTGCGATGATAGCCGGGGGTATCGGTATTGGCGATATTCTCGGACACGTAGCGCAGCCGCTGCGCCTGGGCGCGCATACCGCTGGTGGCTACGGTTAGGGCTTGGGAAAAATCCGTCATCTTCAGCGCCCCAACGACGTGCGCAGAATGCCCAGCGCATGTTTATAGATCGCCAGCGCCCGGCTGTGTTCGCGGGCGACTTCGACCCCGTTCAGCATCTCGGTTTCCAATGACACCGAATTGCCATTGGGCGAGGGTTCCTCGTCAGTCAGTTCCGGACGGGCCGCTGCAGGGCTAAAGTCCGGCTGCACATGCCCCGGACGGGTGCTGCGCATGACCTGACTGCTGTCCGGCGCATAGGCCTGCGAAAACGGCGCAATTGCCCGCGCCCTGTAGCCCGGCGTATCGGCATTGGCGATATTCCCGGCCACCACGGCTTGCCGTGCGCCGGCATGCCGGGCCATCGCCGCGGCAGTCCGAAAAACATCCAAAGATTCGTACATCGGGGCTTCTCCCTCGATTGGTTTCAACCAAGGCTTAACTGTGATTCTTTAAGAAGGCGTTGCCGGGTTCGTTAATGCGGCGCACGCCAGAGGGGCCAAGCAATGACCACAGACCTGATCGAACGGATGACTGCCGCTATTGCCCGCCTGCGCCCCACCCATCCGGTAGGGCGGGTCAGCGGGGCCTCGGGCGGGATGATCACGGTGAGTGGTCTGCACCATCTGGCCCGCCTTGGACACAAGGCGCGGGTGATGGAGGCGGACCGGGTCTTGCTGGCCGAAGTCATTCGCATTCAAGACGAGACCATCTATCTGCTGCCAGAGGGGCCTGCCGATGGCATCTGCGTCGGCGACCGGGTGCAGCTTGACCCGCCCGCCGCCTTTGCACCCGACCACAGCTGGATCGGGCGGGTCGTCGACCCCGACGGCGCACCGCTGGATGGCCGCCCACTGCTGCCCGGTCTGACTGCACGATCCCTTTATGCCAGCCCGCCCGCCCCGCATACCCGCCGGGCGATGGGGGCGCGACTGGACACCGGCTTTGCGGTGTTCAACACACTTCTGCCGCTGGCGCGCGGCCAACGGATCGGGCTGTTCGCGGGGTCGGGCGTCGGCAAATCCACTCTGCTCGCCGATCTGGCCCGGATGGTCACCGCCGATGTGATCGTGATCGGGCTGGTCGGTGAACGGGGGCGCGAGTTGCGGCATTTTGTCGAGGAGGTGCTGGGGCCAGAGGGGATGAAACGCTCTGTCGTCGTGGCCGCCACGTCGGACCGCGCCCCCCAGGTCCGCCGCCGCGCCGCCCAAGCAGCCACCGCCGTTGCCGAATATTTCCGCGATGCAGGCGCGCAAGTCCTGCTGCTGATTGACTCGGTTACCCGCTTTGCCGAGGCGCACCGCGAACTGGCCGTCGCTGCGGGTGAACCCGCCGCCTTGCGCGGCTTTCCAGCCTCGACCGGGCCTTCCATCGCCGCCCTTTGTGAACGGGCCGGGCCGGGGTCAGGCGATGCAGGCGACATCACCGCCATCTATTCGGTGCTCGTAGCCGGGTCCGATATGGACGAACCCGTGGCCGACATGCTGCGGGGCGTGCTGGACGGGCATGTGGTGCTGGACCGGACCATTGCCGAACGGGGGCGGTTCCCGGCGGTAGACCTGCTGCGTTCGGTCTCGCGCTGTTTGCCCGCCGTGGCCAGCCCGCCGGAAAATGCGCTGATTGCCGAGGCGCGGGGGCTTTTGGGCACCTATGACCGGGCCGAACTGATGATCCAGTCAGGGCTATATACGCCCGGCTCTGACCCCGGCATTGATGCGGCGATCCAAACCCATCCAGGCCTGGAAAAGTTTCTGGCGCAACGCGAGCCTCAAGGGGCAACAGCAAGCTTTGCCGCCCTGCGCAATGCCATGACGCGAACAAACAAGGCGGCGCGCTGAACGCAGGCCCGCTTGCCCCCCGGTCGGCCCCTCCCTATAAGCGGGCCAACAAACCGGGGGCCAAAATGTCATTCCGCGCCACGCATCTTTTGGGCATCGAACACCTGACCCCCGCCGACATCACTGCCCTGATCGATGCATCTGATCGTTATGCCGAACAAAACCGGCGGGGCGACACTCCACGCGACGTACTGGCGGGCCTGACCCAGATCAATATGTTTTTCGAGGCATCGACCCGGACCCAAGCCAGTTTCGAACTGGCAGGCAAGCGGCTCGGGGCAACCGTGATGAACATGGCGATGCAGGCCACCAGCATCAAAAAAGGCGAGACGCTGATCGACACGGCGCTGACGCTGAACGCCATGCACCCCGATCTGCTGGTCGTGCGGCACCCGCAGTCCGGGGCCGTTGATTTATTGGCGCAAAAGGTCAACTGCGCTGTCCTGAACGCAGGCGATGGGCGGCATGAACACCCGACGCAGGCCTTGCTGGATGGGCTCACCATCCGCCGCGCCAAGGGTCGGCTGCACCGCCTGTCCATCGCCATCTGCGGCGACATCGCCCATTCCCGCGTCGCCCGGTCGAACATCTTTCTGCTGGGCAAAATGGAAAACCGGGTCCGGCTGATCGGGCCATCGACCCTGATGCCCGCCGGGATTGCCGAATTCGGCTGCGAGGTCTTTGACGACATGCGCGAGGGGCTGCGCGGCGTCGATGTCGTCATGATGCTGCGCCTGCAAAAGGAACGGATGGACGGCGGGTTCATCCCGTCCGAACGCGAATATTACCACCGCTACGGGCTGGACGCCGAAAAACTGTCTTACGCGAAAGAGGATGCCATCGTCATGCACCCCGGCCCGATGAACCGCGGGGTCGAGATTGACAGCACCATCGCCGACGACATCAACCGCTCGGCGATCCAAACCCAGGTCGAAATGGGCGTCGCCGTGCGCATGGCCGCGATGGAGCTACTGGCGCGGAATTTGAAGGACCGGCGGGCGGAAGAGCGGCGGAATGCGGGGGTGATGGTGTGAAAAAGCCAATGTCAGATGCAAGGATCAGCGGCATGGTTGCGACTGTGGCGCTGGTGGTGATGTTTGGGCTGGTCGCGCTGATTGTGTGGGTGGGGAGTTGAATATGACTGCACCCATGACCCTCCTCCTCAGCAACGCCCTTCTCATCGACCCCGAGGCCGGAACCGTCACCCCCGGCTCCCTGCTCATCGAACACGGCCTCATCACCCAGATCCTGCCGCCAGACGCAACATCCCCCAACGCACTCAACTGCCACGGCCTCCACCTCGCCCCCGGCATTGTCGATCTGGGGGTCAAGGTCGGCGAACCCGGCGAGCGGCACAAGGAGTCCTTCCGCACCGCCGGCCAATCCGCTGCCGCCGGGGGCATCACCACGATCATCACAAGGCCCGACACCAGCCCCGCCATCGACACGCCCGAAGTCCTTGAATTCGTCACCAAACGCGCCGCCGCTGACAGCCCCGTCAGAGTCCTGCATATGTCCGCCCTGACCAAATCCCGTGCAGGCGCCGAAATGGTCGAGATCGGGTTCATGCTGGACGCGGGCGCTGTGGCTTTCACCGACGCCGACCATGTAACCCAGAACACCAAACTCCTGTCGCGCTGCATGACTTACGCCAAATCCCTCAACGCCCTGATCATCGGCCACCCGCAAGACCCCGGCCTGACCGAAGGGTCATGCGCCACCACCGGAAAATTCGCCTCGCTCCGGGGCCTGCCCGGCGTGTCGCCGATGGCCGAGCGGATGGGCTTTGACCGTGATATGGCCTTGGTCGAAATGACCGGCGTGCGCTACCACGCCGATCAGATTACCACGGCGCGGACCCTGCCTGCGCTGGCCCGGGCCAAGAAAAACGGGCTGGATGTGACCGCCGGGATCAGCATCCACCACCTGACCCTGAACGACATGGACGTGGCCGATTACCGGACCTTCTTCAAACTGACCCCGCCGCTCCGCCACGAAGATGACCGCGCCGCCATGGTCCAGGCCGTCGCCGATGGGCTGATCGACATCATCTGCTCGATGCACACGCCGCAAGACGAGGAATCCAAGCGGCTGCCTTTCGAAGCCGCCGCCAGCGGCGCGGTCGGCCTTGAAACCCTTCTGCCCGCCGCTCTGCGCCTCTATCACAACGGCCAAATCCCATTACCGCAACTGTTCCGGGCGCTTTCGCTCAACCCCTCCAAACGCCTGAACCTGCTCACCGGGCGGCTGGCTGAAGGTGCCCCCGCCGACCTTGTCCTGTTCGACCCGAACACGCCGTTTCAGCTTGACCGCAACACTTTGCGATCAAAATCCCGCAACACCCCCTTTGACGGGGCGCGATTGCAGGGCAAAGTGCATGGCACATGGGTCGCAGGAACCCGCGTATTCGGAGAGTAAATTGCCCCAGATCATCAACCCCAGCACGATCCTGCTACTTTGGACGGCTATCGGCTACCTGATCGGATCTGTCCCCTTCGGCATCATCGTCACCCGGGCGATGAACCTTGGCGACCTGCGGCAAATCGGATCGGGCAACATCGGGGCCACCAATGTGCTGCGCACCGGCAACAAAACCGCCGCCGCATTGACGCTGCTGCTGGACGGGGGAAAAGGGGCGGTCGTCGTTCTGCTCGCCCGGTATCTGGCAGGCGAAGATGCTGGCCATATCGCGGCACTGGCCGCTTTCATCGGCCATTGCTTTCCGGTCTGGCTGAAGTTCAAAGGCGGCAAGGGCGTTGCCACCTTTCTTGGCATCATCCTGGCGCTGGCGTGGCCGGTCGGCCTGCTGTGTCTTGCGACATGGGCCGCCGTCGCCGCGACGATGCGCTACTCGTCACTCGCGGCTCTCATGGCGGCTGGATTAGCACCACTCTGGGCCATCGTGTCAGGGCGGGGCGAGGTGCTGCTCCTCAGCCTGATCCTCGGCATCCTGATCTACATCCGGCACGCAGCCAATATCAGACGGCTGCGGGCCGGAACCGAACCGAGGATTGGCCAGAAAACCTAACTCTTGGTCATCTTTGTCGCCAAAATACTCCCGCCGGAGGCTCCGGCCCCCGGCAAAAGGCCCGTCCTGAACCGTTACTTGCCCGCCATCCGCTCCAACGCAGCGGCGGTCTTTTTGGTGTTCTGGTAGATTCCAAGCCCCAGATACATCAGCCCACCGATGAACAGGACGTAAAGCAACCCGCCCACCAGGATCCCCGCTCCAACCAGCGGACCACCCGGCATCGGCTGCCCATTCATCATCACGGAATTGCCGCCGCCCCCAAAAGCCGCCATCCCGGCAAAGGCCACCACCGCAATGATCATCAATACCAAGATGATCCCCAACAGGATTTCGAATCCATTGATAAAAAAGTCGCGCATTTGTGACATCCTTCCATGAAATGCGGGGGGCCTACAAACTACCGGGCCTTCCGGCAACTTCACTGGAAGATCAGCGAAAAGTCAACAAATCAGTAGCTTGTCGCGGCATAGACCTTACTCAGATCACCCGCCCAATCGCCATGATACAGGTTCAGCAATTCGTCTGCCTGCGTGCGGCCCCGTGCGACCTCATCCGCGAGCACGTCCAGATGCACCGCCTCGCCAAAGCCGCGGGCGTTCAACCCGGCCCGCGATATCGCCAGCACTTCGCGGGCCAGCGGTAGCATCGACACCCCCCCGGCCTCGGCCTGCAACCCGGCAACTGACGCCGCCACCCGCAGCCCTTCACGGGTTTCGGCAGTCCAGCCCTTGACCAGATCCCAACAGGCATCCAGTGCTGGCTGATCATACATCAAGCCCACCCAAAACGCGGGCATTGCGGCCAGATGGCGGACTGACCCGGCATCCGCCCCGCGCATTTCGATGAACTGCTTGATCCGCGCCTCGGGGAATACCGTCGTCAGGTGATCCGCCCAATCGCTGAGCGTCGGCACTTCCCCCGGCAGGGCAGGCAATTTTCCCGCCAGAAAATCCCGGAATGATTGGCCCAAGGCATTGATATACTTGCCATCCCGATAGACAAAATACATCGGCACATCCAGCACCCAATCGACCCAGCGCTCGTATCCCATGCCGGGGTCAAAGGCGAAGGGCAGCATCCCGGTGCGGGCATTGTCCAGCCCACGCCAAATGCGGGACCGCCAGGATTTATGGCCGTTCAGACCGCCATCAAAAAACGGCGATGACGCAAACAGAGCCGTCGCCACCGGCTGCAACGCCAAAGCCACGCGCAGCTTTTGCACCATGTCCGCCTCGGACCCGAAATCCAGATTAACCTGCACGGTGCAGGTCCGGTACATCATCTGGGTGCCATGCGTGCCAACCCGGCCCATATAATCGGTCATCAGCTTGTACCGGCCCTTGGGCATCACCGGCATTTCTGCGCCAGTCCACACCGGGGCAGCCCCGATCCCCATGAACCGCACGCCCATCTCATCGGCCAGCACCTTGACCTCGGCCAGATGGGCGCGGGTCTCGGCATCGGTTTCGTGAATGGTTTCCAACGGTGCGCCCGACAGTTCAAACTGCCCGCCGGGTTCCAGCGACACATTGGCTCCGTCCTTCTTCAGCCCGATGATATTGTCGCCCTCAAGCACAGGGGTCCAGCCAAACCGGTCGCGTAAGCCATGAAACAAAGCCAAAATCGAACGCGGCCCATCATAGGGCAAAGGGGCCAGCGTATCCGTCAGATAGCCGAACTTTTCATGCTCTGTGCCAATCCGCCAGTCGGCCCGCGGCTTTTCACCCGCCGCAATATATTGCGCCAATTGGTCATGATGTTCGATCGGGCCACCGCCGGACTGGGGAATAGACATGGGGAAAGGGGCTCCGTTCGCAGAGATGTCAGCCGCAAACAGGTGAAGCGTTGCGCAGGCAAAGTCAATTGCCAGTCAGCCGCGTTACACTCTGCACAAACGCCCCGATTGCCGGAATGCCGCAGGTCGCCTAAGCTGTGCATGTTGGTGTGTTCAAGGAGTCCGCTCATGCGCCTGTTATCCGGCCTGCCTCTCTTGTCGCTGACCGCCCTTTTGTTGGCCTCCTGCGACAGCCCCAGCCCCAGGATCGAGGCGGCCAGCCCACCCCCTGTGTCAGCCGACAGCGAATCCCGTGCGGCCCCCGGCACTTTTGCCGCCGAAGTGGCCGAAGCTCCGGTTGTGGCAGTTGAACCAGCCGCCGCTGGCACCGGCTTTGTCCGCGCCGGAGTGCTGACCGCAGGCGATATCGACGACACGCTGAACCTGTCCGCATTTACCCGTTACCTGTCCCGTGCCAAGGCCGAAACCGGCCTGCCCCTGACCAATTTCGCGGCCCCCGTCATGGCGCAACTGATCGACCCCGATGGCACCCCCGCCCCCGGCCAGCGCATCACCCTGCGTCTGCCCGGTGCGGCGGACCCATTCTATGACGGCTACTCCGGGGTCAACGGCATGATCACCGTGTTCCCCGCGATGCTCGGTGCCGGGGCGCCGCGCACTGTCGAACTGCGGGCCTTTGGCGACCAACAGGAACCAGTCAGCCAGACTCTGCCCACTGGAACACGGACGCAAATCCAAGTCCCCGCGTCCGGCCCTGCCACTCCCGGTTTCCTCGATCTGGTGTTTGTGGTCGATGCCACCGGCAGCATGGGCGACGAATTGGAATGGCTGACCCGCGACCTGAACCGGATCGTGACGCGGGCCACCCAAGGTCTGCCCGGCATCGACACCCGCTACGGGCTGATCGTCTACCGCGACATCGGTGATGAATTTGTGGTGCGCAGCTATGCCTTTACCGGATCGGCGGGCGAAATGCGCCGGGAGCTGCGTGCCCAAACTGCCGACGCAGGCGGCGACTATCCCGAGGCTGCGGCAGCGGCGATGGAGGCGGCGATGGCCCTGCAATGGCGGCGAGGGCATGGCGAGCGGCTGTTGTTTCAGGTCGCCGACGCGCCTCCTCACCCCGAAGACTCTGGCCGCTACCTCGCCGCCGCCCGGGTTGCCGCACGGAACAATATCCAGATTTTCGGCCTTGGGGCCAGTGGCGTGGCGGACGAGGCTGAGTTCCTGATGCGGCAGGCCGCTGCCCAAACCGGCGGGCGCTATCTGTTCCTGACTGACGATTCCGGGGTCGGCAATGCGCATCAGGAACCGCGCGTCAGTTGCTATCTGGTCACCGAACTGGGCGACCTGATGGCCCGGGTGCTGCGGTCGGAACTGACCGGACAGCGGATTGAACCCGACCCGGCCTCGGTGATCCGCACCGTAGGCAGCTACCAGAACGGCGTGTGCCGGGACTGATCTTTCGTCCCCCGTTCTTTTGGCCCTAAATATCCCCGCGCGGCGCGCATCAAAAGTTCTGTCTTGGCCAAAGCTCAGTGCAGCCTTGCCCGCGCCGTCGTCTGCCAGATCAACACCCGCCCGCCCGGATTGCCGTGCAACAACTCTAACATCCGCTCGGTCCTGATCCCAGGCAAGGCGGCAAAAACATCAAACAGCGCCTCGGCCCCGGCAGCATTCACCGGAATTTGGACCGCCTGCCCGGCCAGATCGGTCAAGATCCAATGGGCGGGCTTGCCCGTCGGGTCCAGATCGACCCGGACAAGATCACCCAGATCGATCACCCCACCGGTCAGTGGCCCGAAGTAGGCCAACTGCCGTTCATCGACATGCACCACGCCGGGACCACCGCTTCCCATGGCAAAGCGCAGGCGCTGCACCGCGATGACGGCCATCGCTACCCCGATCAAGCCCAGCAACACCGCCAGCAAGCGCAGGAAACCAAAGCTGTCCAAGCCCCACCACAGGGCCAACAGGATCACGACCCCGGCGACAATGACCTCGCGCCAGCGCCACAGGGCCGCACGGGCTTCGGGGCGCAGAAACTCATCCATGGCGCACCACCTGGGGGCCGTCAAACAAGCACAGGGTCCAGTTCCCGGTTTGCCGGAACCCGATCCCACGATAGGCCCGCGCCGCTGCTTCACTGGCCGAAAACAGCACGGCACGGACGACACCTTCGGCTTTTGCCTGCGCCAGATGCAGGGCCACCGCGCGGCGGCCATAGCCCTGATTGCGCAACTGCGGCGGCACATAAACCCCGCCGATCTGCACGATCCCCGGCAAGCGGGCGTTAAACCCGGTCATCGCCAGCGGAGTTTCGCCCCGCATCAGCGCGACATGCGACCCATTCACCAGATAGGTCGACAAGTCTTGCTCAGCCCGCTCGGCCGCTTGCAATGGACCTGCCCCCAAGGCCTCGATCTGATAGGCGGTCCTCCAGTCTAACACGGTTTGACGGGGGGCATCGGCCAAGGGCACGATCTGGTCCGCCCCATCCGGGATCCGAAGCTCTGCCAAATGCAGCGCCATAAAGGGTTCATCCCGGTTCAGGGTCGCAGGCGCATCCGCCAATCCTGCAACCACCGCAAAGGCACGGGCTTGAAAAGCAGGGCCAATGATACCGATCAGCTCCAGCCCCGTCGTGGCAACAACCGCTTGCGTCCAATCATCCCCCCGAAACGACGGGCATTGCGGCATGGCCATGCCTTCCTCGGTCACTGTCATGAGATCGGTGATCTGCCCCGCAACCCGGCGCAGCCAGCAGCGCAAAGCCCGCGGGTGGCCACCATCCATGCCGCAACTGGCAAGGTTCGACAGCGCAAACATCGAGGTGTCGCAATGAGCATTCAGAAACGCCGCAATGTCCGTTGCATCCTGTGCTGTGGCCCGGATCACCGCCAATCCCCCAGCGTGCTCTGCCACAATGTCAGCGCCGCCACTGCCGCCGTATCAGCGCGCAGAATGCGCGGCCCAAGGCTGACCGGATGGGCATAGTCCAGACCCTGCAACCGCTCGCGCTCGGCCGGGGAAAACCCACCTTCCGGACCAACCAGCACCGCCCATGGCCCCGCGAGGCTGCCCGCAAGGGCGGACGAGCCCCCCCGCAGCCCTTCATCACAAAACATGATCTGCCGCCCCGCTGGCCACTGATCGAGCAGGCGCGACAGCTTTACCACCTCGGTCACCTGGGGCACAAAGGTAGCGCCACATTGCTCTGCCGCCTCAATCACATGCGCCCGAACCTTGTCACCGCGCAATCGCTCGGCATTGGTGAAATCGGTCTGCACCGGCACGATCCGGGCAACGCCCATCTCGACCGCCTTTTCGACCACGAAATCGGTGCGGGCCTTTTTCAACGGGGCAAAGCACAGCCACAGGTCCGGGGGCATGACCAAAGGCAGGGTCTGCGCCACCGCAGCCAACAGCCCGCCACGCTTGCCCACCTGCACAACCGCCGCGTCCCATTCGCCCTCAAGTCCATTAAACACAGACACAACCGCACCCAGGGTCAGCCGCATCACCCCGAAAAGGTAATGCGCCTGCGCCGGGTCCAAGGGAACGGTTTGCCCCGGACCCAAGGAATGTTCTACATAAAGGCGGGTTTTCGTAGCCATGGGGCCAGACATATGACCGACAAGAGCGCTGCACCAGAGGCCACCCGATCTGGGACGGGCCAAGTTGCCGACGCGGTGCGCGACAACTGGGTGGACAGATTCGCCCCTGTGGCCACCCGACCCTATCTGCGGCTGTCACGGGCGGACCGGCCCATCGGCACATGGCTGCTGCTTTTGCCTTGCTGGTGGGGGCTGGCGCTGGCGATCCTCGGCGATGGGCAGCGCGGTCTGTCTGACCTCTGGATTGCGGCTGGCTGCGCCATCGGGGCCTTTTTGATGCGGGGGGCAGGGTGCACCTGGAACGATATCACCGACCGGGACATCGACGCACAGGTGGCGCGCACCCGCAGCAGGCCAATCCCGTCTGGGCAGGTCAGCGTCAGGGGCGCGCTGGTCTGGATGACCGCCCAAGCCCTTGTGGCCTTGGGCATTTTGCTGACCTTCAACTGGGCGGCCATCCTGCTTGGGATCATCGCGCTGGTTCCGGTCTGCATCTATCCTTTTGCCAAACGGTTCACATGGTGGCCGCAGGTGTTTTTGGGGGTGGCATTCAATTGGGGGGCGCTGTTGGGCTGGACGGCGCATAGCGGGTCGCTGGGCTGGCCAGCGGTGATCTTGTACCTTGGCGGGATCAGCTGGACACTGTTTTATGACACGATCTATGCGCATCAGGACACCACGGACGATGCGCTGATCGGGGTCAAATCCACCGCCCGGCTGTTCGGGCCAGCATCGCGCTTGTGGTTGCGGGGGTTCATGGCCGGAACCGTGTTGCTGACCGGGCTGGCGGTGCTGCTGGCCGGGCTGGACCGCAATGTGCTGGCCATGGTCGTGGCCCGTGGCGGGGCCGGGGCAAAGGGCAGGCATCTGGCCTGGCAGCTGCGGCAGTTTGACCCG
Organism: Rhodobacterales bacterium; assembly: GCA_031420215.1. Classification (GTDB taxonomy): domain Bacteria; phylum Pseudomonadota; class Alphaproteobacteria; order Rhodobacterales; family Rhodobacteraceae; genus JANOMH01. The sequence goes on from JANOMH010000623.1 coordinate 35,929, forward strand.
GATAATCCGGCCAGCCTGCTGCGCCTGTTCCGGTCAAACCGGGATGCCGGGCTGATCCTCGCGCTGTTTTTCGCCACCGCCGGATGGCTGTGATTGAACCTTTGCGTTGCAAGCCGTACAGAGTGCAGGTTGTCATGATTGGGCGCTGGACCTGAATGCGGATTTCTTCTGCCCTTGTAGGATTTGTGGCCTTTGTCATTGCCGGGATTATCTCGGTCTTTGCGGCCGGGGCTGCGGTATCGGTGGTTGAACATCGGTCTGTTGCGGCGGTGCAGGAATCCCTGATCGATCAAGGACATGACTGGGCCAGCGTGATCGGCGACGGGCTGCAGGTGATTATCGAAGGGCAGGCCCCGACCGAGGTTGTCCGCTTTCAGGCGATGTCGATCGCGGGCGGAATCGTCGATGCCAGCCGGGTGATCGACAATATGTCAGTCAAGGATACGGCGGGGGTCGCGGCCCCAACCTTTTCGGTCGAGATATTGCGCAATGACGCCGGTGTGTCGCTGATCGGGCTGATCCCGGCCAGTGCAGACCGGGCCGCGATCAACACCGATATTGCAGCCATTGCGGGCGGTTTGCCGGTCACCGATCTGCTCGATGTGGCAGATTACCCAATGCCGGACAGCTGGCGGCAATCGATGACCTATGCGTTGCGGGCGCTGGCGCAATTGCCCCGCTCGAAAATCTCGGTCACCGCCGGGCATGTGACGATTCTGGCGATTTCCGACAGCGAGGCACAGCGCCGCAGGCTGGAAACCGACTTGTCACGCGCGGCCCCGGCCAATGTGCAGGTTGAACTGTCGATCACCGCTCCCCGGCCGGTGATCACGCCCTTTACGGTGCGATTCATCATTGATGACCGCGGCCCGCATTTCGATGCCTGTGCCGCCGATACGCCCGAATCGCAAACCCTCATCCTGTCTGCCGCCGTCGCCGCCGGGGTCGAAGGGCAAATCGCCTGCCCGCTGGGGCTGGGCGTGCCTTCGACCAGCTGGGGGTCAGCCGTGGCCCGGTCGATTGCGGCACTCAAAGAATTGGGCGAGGGCACCGTCACGTTTTCAGACGCCGACATCACGCTGGTCGCCGCCGTCGGCACCGACCGGGCCGCCTTTGACCGGATTGCAGGAGAGCTGTCAAATAGCCTGCCCGATGTTTTTGCGCTGCAGGCAGTGTTGACCGAACCGCAGGATGCCCTGGAACAGGGGCCACCCGAATTCAGCGCCACGCTGTCTCCCGAGGGGGCGGTGCAAGTGCGGGGCCGGGTGCCAGATGACCTGATCAACACGACGGTGGAAAACTACGCATTGGCGCAGTTCGGGCGCGATCATGTGACCATGGGCACACGCATCACCGATGGGTTGCCTGACGACTGGACCGTCCGCATTCTGGCGGGGCTGGAGGCGTTGTCGATGCTGGAAAACGGCTCGGTTCTGGTGCAACCGGCGCTGGTCACGATCAGCGGCAAGACCGGTTCTACCGCGACCAGTGCGGCGATTTCCCGGCTGCTGATCGAAAAGCTTGGGCAGACCGCCGCATTCAAGATCGACGTGGTCTATGTCGAAGCGCTGGATCCGGTGGCCGGCCTGCCCACGCCGCAGGAATGCGTGGCACAAATTGCGGTCGTGACCGACCAGCGCAAAGTCACCTTTGACCCCGGCTCTGCCACGCTATCCGCCGAGGCGCAGCCGGTAGTTGATGACATTGCTGAAATTCTGAAACGCTGCCCCGATGTTTTGGTTCAGGTGGCGGGCTATACCGACAGCCAGGGCCGCGACCAGATGAACCTTGAGCTCAGCCAATCCCGCGCCGATTCCGTGCTGGCCGCACTGGCCAGCCGCCGCATCCCGGTGGCTGGATTCACCGCGATTGGCTTTGGCGAGGCCAATCCGATTGCCGACAACGGCACCGACACCGGGCGAGAGGCGAACCGCCGGATCGAATTCACCCTGATCCTGCCGGCAACCGACCCGGCGCTTGCTGTCAGTGATCCGACCCTGCCCGAACTGGCCCCGCCTGATGATGGGTCAGGCACTACCAATCCCGAAGGCACTGGTTATATTGCCCCATTAAACTCTATAGTCCCGGTCACACCCCGGTTGCGGCCCGAGACGGCTGCACCGGACCCATAGGCGCAAAGGGACCGCAGGCGTGAACCGAACCGAATTCATCATCGCCACCGCGATCATCCTGTTCATCTCGTTCTGTCTGGGCTGGTTTGCCAACTGGCTGATCAACCGCTTTACCCGGGTGACCAAGGCCGATGTCGGCGAACTGGACAAGATGGCGCAGGCCCTGCACGAGGCCGAGGAAACCCGCGATCAGGCGATCATCTATCTGCAACAGCGCGAGGCCGAGATCTCCAATCAACTTAGCCAGACCGAGGCCGAACTGCGCGCCGCGATGGACGGTCTGCGCGATGCACGGCGCGAGGCGGAAGAAATGCGCAACCATCTGGAGCGGCAACAGGCGGGCTAGGGGTTTGATCCATTCGCCCCTTCCCACCTGGGATTACAACAATCTGGACAATCAGCCCAATGCC
>JANOMH010000624.1:0-2833 GCA_031420215.1 Rhodobacterales bacterium
CCCGGAATATCGGCGACGACAAATTCCACATTATCCACGCCGACCACCCCAAGGTTTGGCACCAGAGTGGTAAACGGATAATCAGCGATCTTGGGCCGCGCGTTCGACGTGGCGGCCAAAAAGGTGGATTTTCCCGCATTAGGCATCCCCAACAGCCCGGCATCGGCAATCAGTTTCAGCCGCAGCCAGACCGTCCGCTCGATCCCCTCCTGGCCCGGATTGGCGCGGCGGGGGGCGCGGTTGGTCGAACTGGTAAAATGCAGGTTACCAAAGCCGCCATTGCCGCCTCGGGCCAATACCACCTTTTGGCCAATCACAGTCAGATCGGCCAGCACGGTTTCCTGATCTTCGTCGAGTATCTCGGTGCCGACAGGAACCTTGAGGATGATATCATCCCCATCCGCCCCGGTGCGCTGCTTGCCCATGCCGGGGGTGCCGGAGCGGGCAAAAAAGTGCTGCTGATAGCGAAAGTCGATCAGCGTGTTCAGCCCCTCGACCGCCTCGGCAATCACATCGCCGCCGTCGCCGCCATCGCCGCCATCCGGCCCACCATATTCGACAAACTTCTCGCGCCGGAACGACACACAGCCGCCACCACCGCCGCCGGACCGGATATACACTTTGGCGAAATCGAGGAATTTCATGGGCTCTGCTTTCCGGCTGTCAGACACCCGCGATAAAGGATCAGCGCGGATTGCTCAAGCTCTGCCAGCGGGCACGGGTCAAAAGCAATTCCTGGCTGTCCATATCATGGCCGCGCGCCTTGCAGGGGCGAATGCGCAAATGGGTTGGCACGAACCCCAGTTTGCGCAGCACATTGCCAGACGCCGTATTCAGCACAAAATGGCCTGAGGTGATCTCGCTCTGCGCCGGATTGGCAAAGAGATGCGTCAGAACCGCCCGCCCCGCCTCGGTCATATAGCCCCTGCCCCAGACAGGTCGCGCCAGCCAATAACCCAACTCAACGCCCAGACCAATTCCGCCGATCAGGCCACTGGCATCATGAATGAACCACGTCTGTTCACCTCCCTGCGCCACATGGTCAATGAACCAATCGGCATCGGCCAAGGTGTAGGGATGCGGCACCACTGACAGCCACTTGGTGACCTCGAAATCGTTCATGCCCGCGACCACAGCCTCCCGGTCCGTCAGAACCGGCGGGCGCAGGGTCAGGCGGGCAGTCTGCAGCGTCAGGTTTTCAGCGTTTATGTCCATGTTGGCACCGTGGCGTTGTGGACGTCCGAAAACCGCCCGGCAAATATCTGTCCCAAATCATGCGGGTAGGCTTTCAGCAATGTGTGTAGTCGATACCGTATCACTGCCTCAGGCTCAAGCTGTGCTGCGGCCAAAAGCATCTGGCGTCAAGACCATATCGGCATGGGAGCGATCCTGATCCAGAGCGGCGCAATGGCGCAGGCCCAGCCCTATTTGCGTAAACCCCAACTTGGCCAGAACCCGCGCTGACCGGTCGTTACCGATGAAATAGCCCGAAAGCATCGATTCCGCTGTCCGGCTGAAATACCATTGCAGCGCCGCCCTTGCCGCCTCGGTCGCATAGCCCTGACCTTGCGCTTGGGGCACAAGCCAATAGCCCAGCTCGCCGCCTTCGATTCCGACCACACCGGCCACGCCGGCCGCGTCTTCGATCACAAACGTCTCTCCCGGAACCGCAATCTCGGTCACAAAGCTGCGAAAATCGGCAGCGGTATAGGGATGCGGCACCGTGGCCAGCCAGCCCGCCACTGCAATGTCGCTGATGGCCGACACAATCGGTCCTTCGTCCGACAGCGCAACCGGGCGCAGGATCAGGCGCGCGGTCTTTAGCGTGACGTTTTCAGCGTGTAGGTCCATGTCGGCACCGTCGCGTTGCGGGCGACCGAGAATGCCTCGGCATCGCCCAGATAATCAAAACCGCAATTGGTCAGCACCCGGGCCGATCCGGGGTTGTCCTGAAACACTTCGGCAAAGATCTGTGCTGCGCAATGCGGGTTAGCGGCGATGATCGCACGCACGGCCTCGGACGCAAGGCCGGTGTTCCAAAAGGCCGGGGCCACCCAATAACTGATTTCGGACTGCCTGCGGTCCAGCCGGGTCAGGGTAATCAACCCCAAAACCTCGCCCAGACCCTGCTCCGTGCCATCCAGTGCCCAGATATCCTCGGCCCGCACCGGGGCAATTGCCCGGTCGATCAGTGCCGGCACCATGCCGGGGGGCAGCGGATGCGGGACCGATCGTGTGCCGCGTGCCACACGTTCATCCGCCATATACAGTTCCACTAACCCGGCATCAGATTTGCGCAGGGGCCGCAGCATAAACCGCTCGGCCGCAATAGTCGGTTGCAGAAAGATTGTCTCCAGCATCATGGCCTTCCTCCCGTCGAAACCCACAAATCACCCCCAGTGATTCATAGGCTTAAATCCCTACATCAGTATGAAACATTGCATTTTCATGACCATTCACAGGCATTTGAAAAGCAAAACGGGAGAGCGGCCCTTGTGCCGATCCCCCGTGAGTGTGTCACATCTGGAGCTTTCGGCTTATTCGGCGGCCACCTTGGCCAGATCTTTCGCGTTATCATTCGCCGGAAGAACCGAGATAAAAGTACGGCCTTTCAAGCCTTTGTGGAACTTTACCGCACCCACGACCTTGGCAAAGATGGTGTGATCGGTGCCCATGCCCACGCCGTCGCCGGGGAACATCTTGGTGCCGCGCTGACGGACAATGATATTACCCGGAATGACAGCCTCGCCGCCATATTTCTTGACGCCCAGACGGCGGCCAGCGCTGTCGCGTCCGTTGCGGGATGAACCGCCTGCTTTTTTATGTGCCATCT
>JANOMH010000625.1:0-4450 GCA_031420215.1 Rhodobacterales bacterium
CGGCTGGGTCGGCCAAGCTCTCGCCACTCATGGTCAGGTCAACCCAAGGGGACAGCGCCACGGCAGCGGCAGGGGGCTGACCGGTCAGGGTCAGATGCGACAAAAGCGCGAAAATCAACCCGGCCCCGGCACTGTCACCCGCCAGAACCACATCGGCAGGGCCGTAGCCAAGGGCCATCAGCCGATCCCATGCCGCAACAGCGTCTTCATAAGCCGCCGGAAATGGGGCGGTCTGCAACAGGCGATAAGAGGGCGCGCAGACCTCGACCCCGGTCAGTTGGCTGAGCCGGGTCAAGAGGGCCAGGTGGGTGCGCGGACTGCCCGCCAGATAAGCGCCGCCGTGAAAATACGGGATCACGCGCCGGGGGGCTGTCGGGCCGACACTGATCCAATGCAGGACAGGATCGGGGCCGCGCTCAAAATGCAGATGATGTGGCAAGGGACGAAAGAAAAGCGCGGCCCCCCGCTCAAAATCCCGGGCGGCCTGCGCGGGGGTGGCTGTGCGGCGCAGCATCGGGCGACCGATCCAGCGGGACAGGATGGTCAGAACGCTGACCTGCCACGACAGCGGGCCGACCTATGCAGCGCGGCGGCGTTCGATTGCCTGCCAGACCTTGGCCGCAATGTTTACGCCATCAAACCGCTCGAGTTCCTGCATCCCGGTGGGGGATGTCAGATTGATCTCGGTCAGCCAGTCGCCAATGATGTCGATACCGACAAAAATCTGACCCTTTTCACGCAAGAGCGGACCGATCTTTGCACAAATCTCCAGGTCACGGGGGGTCAGGTCGGTCTTTTCAGGGCGACCACCGACATGCATATTCGACCGGGTCTCGCCCTGCGCCGGAACGCGGTTGATCGCACCAACAGGCTCTCCATCGACCAGAATGACGCGCTTGTCGCCCTTGGTGACAGCGGGCAGGAATTTCTGCACGATCAGCGGCTCGCGGTTGATGCCGGTAAACATTTCGAACAGCGAGGCAAGGTTGGCGTCGGCCATCGACAATTTGAACACGCCCGCCCCGCCATTGCCATACAGCGGCTTGAGGATGATATCGCCATGCCGTTCGCGGAACGCACGCAGGGTGCGCAGGTCGCGGGCAATGGCGGTGGGGGGGGTCAGGTCGGGAAAGCGCAGGACCAGCAGCTTTTCGGGGTAATTGCGCACCCAGAACGGGTCATTGACGACCAGGGTCTTGGGATGGATCAGGTCCAGCACATGGGTGGTGGTAATATAGCCCATATCAAACGGCGGATCCTGACGCAGCCAGACCACATCAAAATTGGCCAGATCCACCTCGGCCTCAGGGCCAAGCGAAAAGTGATCGCCCCTGACCCGGCGCACGGTCAGTGGCCAGCCGCGGGCGGTCACCCGACTTTCCTGAAAGGCCAGCTTGTCCGGGGTGTAATAAAACAAAGAATGCCCACGCAGCTGCGCCTCTTCGGCCAATCGAAAAGTCGAATCAGCGTCAATATTGATCGGCCCCATCGGGTCCATCTGAATGGCAACCTTGAGCGGCATGTGCGGCAATCCTTTGCTACGGGGCAGACCCGCAGATACATGGCTCAAGCACCGGCCACGCGCAATGGCCTGCCAAACCGATCAAGCCTCGCCGAAAGCATTCTCGATGATTCGCATCGCCCCATGGCCATCGACCAAGGCCAGATCAAACCGCATGTCAGTCAGCTGACCGCGCGGCTCGCCGGCCAGAAACTCTGTCGCGGCGACACACAGCCGGTCCATTTGCCGCCGGTTCAGATGCGTGGCGGCCCGGTCGAAGTTGCTGCTTTTCTTGACTTCGATGAACACGACGCAGTCGCCCTCGCGGGCAATCAGGTCAATTTCGCCACCGTCGCCACGCCAGCGGCGGTGGGTGACCGGGCGGCCACGGCGGGCATAATCCAGTGCCACAATTTCTTCGGCACTCAGTCCGGCATGATAGGCAGTCTTGCCGATCTGAGACCTGGTGTGTTGAACAGTCATGGCTTTGTCTCCATCGATAGGGCAGTCTGATAAACCTGCCGCCTTGGCAGGCCCATGGCACCTGCCACTACCGTTGCCGCATCTTTCACCCGCATCGTTTTCATGGCCTCGCGCAACGCAAACTCAACATCCGCAGGCACCACATCGGTCGCCCCGGCCCGACCGACAATAACAACAATTTCGCCCCGGACCGTTTTGCCATCAAAAGCCGCCGCAAGATCAGCCAGAGTCCCGCGGGTCACCTCTTCGAACCGTTTGGTCAGTTCCCGGCACACCACCCCCAACCGTGCTCCCCCCATAACCTCACACAGACTATCTAACATTTCACTAACCCGTTTAGGACTCTCATAAAAAATCAAAGTAAACGGCATATCCCGCAGGGCTGCAATTTCGGTCTCGCGTTGCACTTTGGCTGCGGCCAGGAACCCCACGAACAAAAACCGGTCAGTGGGCAGCCCGGACACCGTCAGCGCTGCAAGCACCGCCGATGCGCCGGGGGCAGAGGTCAGTGGCAACCCGGCCTCGATCACTGCCCGCCCCAGTGCATAGCCCGGATCGGCCACCAGCGGGGTGCCCGCCTCGGATACATAGGCCACCGATTTTCCTGCGGCAATCTCGGCGACAATCCGCGCCCGCATCCCTTCGCCCGAATGGTCGTGATAGGCCAGCACTGGCCTGTGGCGCAACGGCACGCCATGGATTTCCATCAGTTTGCGGGCGGTTCTTGTGTCCTCGGCAGCGATCACATCGACCCCGGCCAACAGGTCCAGCCCGCGCAGGGTGATATCCCGCGCACTGCCAATGGGTGTGGCTACAAAGTAAAGACCGGCGGAAATGGGCTTGGTATCGAAATTCATGCCTAGACCCTTGTATCGCCGCGTTTATGATATCATTCCAAGGAAGGTAGCGGTCCGCCTCAGGTCATTACCCCCATAAAGGGCAGGAACCGGCGGTACCACCCAACAGGGAGTGCGTCACCATGTTTGCCCGTTTGCTGAGCCGCCGCAAGGCAGCTGCCCGTATTTTCGCCCTGATGTCACTTGGCTGGCTGGCCGCCTGCGATCCGATCAGCACCGGGGCCGGTGGAGGCACCTCTGGCCCGGCTCTGGCCCCCGGTGCGCCGGTGCAGGTCGCCCTGTTGGTGCCCAGCGGATCCGGGGACCCGACCGATGACCTGTTGGCCCGCAATCTGGAAAATGCAGCGCGGCTGGCCATTGCCGATCTGAATGGCGTGCAAATTGATCTGCGGGTCTATTCCACTGCGGCCAATCCGGCACAGGCTGCCTCTGTGGCCATGGCAGCGGTCAATGACGGCGCGCAAATCATCCTTGGTCCGCTTTATGCCGAAGAAGCCAATGCTGCAGGAGTGGCAGTCGCCGCCAGCGGCACCAGCGTGTTGTCATTTTCGAACAACACCACTATCGCCGGGGGCAATGTCTTTGTCCTCGGGCCGACATTTCGCAACACCGCTGACCGGCTGGTCCGCTATGGGCTGCGCAACGGGATCCGCAGCTATATGATCGTCCATGCCGAAGATCTGCAAGGCACGGTTGGCCGCGACGCTATTGCGTCAGCGGTACGCAACAACGGGGCCGAAATGGCGGGAATCCAAAGCTATCCCCTGTCGCAACGAAGCATAGTTGACGCAGCACCACGCATCTCGGCCGCAGCACTTGCCGCTGGCGCCGACGCGATCTTTATGACCGCCGGGGTGAATGCCGAACTGCCGATCCTTGCGACTGCCCTGCCCGAGGCGGGACTAAGCCCTGCCGCGACCCGGTTCATCGGTCTGACCCGCTGGAATGCCACCCCGCAAGCCTTGGCCCTGCCAGGGTTGCAAGGCGGGTTGTTCGCCTTGCCGGACCAGCAGCTGTCGACCCTGTTTGAGTCCCGCTATGCAGCAGCTTACGGCGATGGGCCGCATCCGCTGGCCGGGCTCGCCTATGACGGTATCGCTGCCATAGGTGCACTGGTGGCGCGGGGCGGTGCCAACGCGCTCAGCCGTAATGCCCTGACTCAGGGGCAGGGATTTCAGGGAACCTCAGGTATCTTCCGGCTGCTCTCTGACGGCACCAATGAACGGGGTCTGGCGATTGCCGAGGTCCGCAACAATCAGGTCACCATCCTTGAGCCAGCCCCCCGCAGCTTTGGTGGGCCCGGGTCCTGACCCCGACCCAAACCGGCCCCTTTATCCTGACACAGGCCCTGTCAGATGACATAGCGGATGACGGGCTGATCTGCCCCGCCCTTGCGATATTTGACACTGTGGCTGTGCAGGCTGCATTGACCCTGGCCTTTGCCGATTGCCCGGATGACCGGGCGATTCGGCGCGAAACGGTGCGCATCCTGCTTGCTGCCCGCGCCAGTGGCTGTGCCGCCATCGAGGCCGGTTTCGCCGCCGCCCCGTTTGCAGCCCGGCGCACCACCCGGTCTTATTGCTGGCTGACCGACCAGATTGTGACCACG
>JANOMH010000626.1:0-3244 GCA_031420215.1 Rhodobacterales bacterium
CCCGGCTGCTTATCTGACCCCGCCGATCCGGGTGTCGGCGAACTTGCCCTATAATATCGGCACCGAACTGCTGGTGCGCTGGCTGACCCCGCCGGATTGGCCGCCATTCTGGACCTCGCTCACCCTGATGTTTCAGCGCGAAGTGGCGGAACGGATTGTGGCGGCACCGGGGGGCAAGGCCTATGGGCGGCTGGCGCTGTTGGCACAATGGCGCTGTGACGCGTGGATCATGCTGGATTTGCCGCCACAGGCGTTCACCCCCCCGCCGAAGGTGTCATCCGCCGTGGTGCATCTGACCGCCCTGCCCGCCCCCCGCTTTCCGGCCAATCCCGCGACCTTAAGCCGGGTCGTGGCCGCAGGGTTCAATCAGCGCCGCAAGATGCTGCGCGCCGCGTTGCGCGGGGTGGCCCCGGATATCGAGGATCATCTGCGCGCCGTGGGCATTGCCCCGACTGAGCGAGCCGAACAGGTCGGGCTGGAGCAGTTTTGTGCGCTGGCGCGGTCTTTGGATGGGGCGTTGGATGGGGCGTTAGGTCGGTAACGAAAACCCCCGGTCGCTGGGTTGCGCCGGGGGTTTTTGGGATTATTCGGCGGCTTCTGCCGGGCCGTCTGACACTGCCTCGGGTTTTGGCTTGGGCTTGCGGGCACGCACCGGGCGCGGGGCTGCATCTGCGCCGGGTGCCACGACATTTTCAACTTTGGGTTGCTCAACCTCGGCCAACAGGGCCGCAACGGGGGATTGCCGGGGCGCCCGTTCGGGGCGCGGCGCGCGCGGAGGGACGGCGGCCTGAGAGGCTGGCTCGGCCACACGTTCGGCCACAGGTTCAGCCACAGGTTCAGCCGGGCGCTCAAAATTACGCTCTGGCCGGGGACCCCGGTCGACGTTTCTGTCAGGCCGGGGCGGGCGTTCACCGCGCGGCGGGTCGGCCAAAGGGCGGCGGAATTCTTCGGGGGTTTCGACCAGACCAGAGTCCGGCACAAAGGCTGCTTCGGGAAGATAGGGCTGATCCATCAGGGCCGGATCGCCAGAAGCTTCCTCTTGGGCACGCAGCCGGGCAACCCGTTCACGGTCGCGTTCGGACTGGCGTTCACGGTCGGACAATTGCCGGTCGTTTTGCCGGTCGTTTTGCCGATCTGGCTGGCGGTCATTTGACCGATCTGGCTGCCGGTCATTTGACCGGTCAGGTTGCCGGTCATTCTGGCGGGCGATCTGCTGGTCACGCTCTACCTGACGGTCGCGGTTGAACTGTTCCTGCTCTTCGCGGGCTTTGTCGACCTCGCGCGTGGCTTCGGCCAACAGGCGGGTATAGTGTTCGGCATGCTGGGCAAAGTTTTCAGCATTGACCCGGTCATTCGACAATTGCGCATCGCGGTGCAGCTGCGTGTATTTTTCGATGATCTGCTGCGGTGTGCCGCGCACTTTGCCATCCGGGCCCGAACTGTCGAACACGCGGTTGATGATATTGCCCCCCGAGGGGCGGACGTTGCGGGTCTTGATATTGCCCCGCGACCGTGACTTCGATGATCTCATGTGGTGCTTCGTGTCCAGCCTGATGTGGGTTTGCGCTTGGGGTCACTGGTGACGCGCCAAGCGCGACTGTTGAAAAGCGACCCTGCGATGATCTGGCGATCTATCGGGGGAAGGGCAATTGCCCTCTCCGCTCCGACAAAAGAGGTGAACCATGCCTCGGGCGGCAGGGCAAGTGAAAATTGCTGTCCCGGGCGGTTTTGCGCCTTAAAACGGGATTTCGGGCTGTTTTGCCATGACAATCCGGTCACGCCCGTCAAGGTCCTGAATCACATCGACAGCCGGAAAGCCGGCGGTCAGCACCAGAACCGAGACTTCCTCGGCCTGACTTGGCCCGATCTCCATGATCAGCCTTGCATCGTTGGTCATATGTTTGGTGATGCCTTTCAGGATGGCGCGGTACGCCCCCAGCCCGTCGCCTTCATCGGTCAGGGCGACGCGCGGTTCCCAATCGCGGACTTCCGGCGCAAGTCCGGCCATTTCAGCCAAAGCGATATAGGGCGGGTTCGCGACGATCAGGTCGAATTCGCCCAAAGGCCCGGTATGCCAATTGCCCAGCTGGAATTGTGCGCGATGGCTTAGGTTCAGCGCCAGGGCGTTCTGTGCGGCGACAGCGCAGGCTGCAGCCGAAATATCGACGCCCAGTCCGGTCGCCCCCGGCGTTTCGGCCAGCAGGGTCAACAGGATGCAGCCCGATCCGGTGCCCAGATCGAGCACCCGCTTGAACGGCAGGCTGAGTGCCGCCTCGATCAGGGTTTCGGTTTCGGGACGCGGGTCAAGGACGGCGCCGTTTACTTTGAAATCGCGGCCATAAAAGCCGCGGGTTCCGGTCAGATGCGAGACGGGCTCGCGCAAAAGGCGGCGGGCGATCAGGGCATCAAAGGCGATTTGTGTGGCGGCGGCAACCTCGTCTGGCAGAATCAACGTCAACCGCCCCGGCTCGATCCCCAACGCATGCGAAAACAGCCGGCGCGCATCGCGGCCCGGATCGGCAATGCCCGCGGCCGCAAAGGCGCGGGTCGCGATTACCAAAGCTTCGGCCCCTGTCATCCTTCCATCTCGGCCAGCAAAGTGGCCTGCGCATCTGCGGTCAGAGCGTCGATGATTTCATCCAGATCTCCCTGCATGATCGCGTCTAGCCGGTAGAGGGTCAGGTTGATCCGATGGTCAGTCATCCGCCCTTGGGGGAAGTTATAGGTGCGGATCCGTTCGGAGCGGTCGCCAGAGCCGACCTGTGCGCGCCGATCAGCAGAGCGCGCCCCATCCACCCGGTTGCGTTCGAGGTCATAGAGCCGGGCCATCAGCACATTCATCGCCAGCTCGCGGTTGCGGTGCTGCGATTTTTGGGCGCTCGTGACCATGATCCCGGTCGGCAGATGGGTGATGCGCACGGCAGAATCGGTGGTGTTGACGTGCTGGCCACCAGCCCCCGATGCGCGCATCGTGTCGATGCGGATGTCGTTGGGGTTGATCTGAATATCCACCGCCTCGGCCTCGGGCAACACAGCGACCGTTGCGGCTGAGGTATGAATCCGTCCGCTGGCTTCGGTATCGGGCACCCGTTGCACCCGGTGCACGCCCGATTCGTATTTCAGCCGGGCAAACACACCCTCGCCCGCCACGCGCGCCACAACTTCCTTGATGCCGCCGAGTTCGGTGGTCTGTTCCTCGATAATCTCGAACGTCCAGCCGTGCTGTTCGGCGTGTCTTTGATAC
>JANOMH010000627.1:0-5547 GCA_031420215.1 Rhodobacterales bacterium
GGTTATGCCGGGCTGGTGGTGCACGGGCCTTTGCAAGCAACCTTGCTGCTGGATTTTGCGGCCCGTCTAGAGCTGACACCGCCGCAGAAGTTTACCTTTCGCGGGGTCAGCCCGTTGCTGGACGGCCCGCCCTTTACGCTGAATGCTGCGGAAAGGGCCGACGGGGGCCTGGACCTTTGGACTGCCGATACCGGGGGGCGGCTGTGCATGACTGCGACAGCGACATGGTAGAGCACCCCGCAACCAAACACACTGCGCGTCACAGGACGCGCGGAAAACCCGACAGGAGATGGACATGATCAGGGTAGGCGTAGATGTTGGCGGCACCTTTACTGATCTGGTGATGGAAGCTGTGGGGCCGGATGGAACCCAGCAGGTGTTCGTGCACAAGGTTCCCAGCACGCCATCCGACCAATCGGTCGGTGTGGTGAAGGGGGTCATCGAACTTTGCAAAATTGCTGATGTGTCACCGGGCAAGATCGATGCGCTGTTTCATGGCACGACGGTTGCGACCAACATGGTGATCGAGCGTGATGGGTCGGACGTGGGCATGATCACGACCAAGGGCTTTCGTGATATTCTGCACATGGCGCGGCACAAGCGGCCTCATAACTTCTCGCTGCAGTTTGATGTGCCGTGGCAAAGCGCGCCTCTGATCAAGCGCCGCAACCGGATCGCGGTGACCGAACGGATCATGCCGCCGACAGGTATTGTGCAAACTCCACTGGACCGGGACGCGGTGGAGCGTGCCGCCGAGTTGTTCGCACAGCGCGGGCTGGAGGCCGTGGTGATCGGCTTTCTGTTTTCGTTTCTGAACAGCGACCACGAGATGCAGGCGAAAGAGATCGTGCGCCGGGTGATGCCCGACGCGTTCATCTGCGCCTCAAGCGAAGTGGTCAATACGATGCGCGAGTACGAGCGGTTCTCGACCGCCGCGATGAACGCCTATATCGGCCCGCGCACTGCCCATTACCTGGATAACCTGCAAAAACGACTGCAGGCGGCGGGCGTGACGGCGTTCGTGCGGATGATGCAGTCGAACGGCGGCGTGTCTACCGTGGAACAGGCCAGTAAATCGCCCGTGGGACTTTTGCTGTCGGGGCCGGCCGGCGGGGTGATCGGCGGGCGCTGGACCGGCGAGGCCTGCCATCAGAACCAGATCATCACCATCGACATCGGCGGCACCTCTGCCGATATTTCGGTGATCCGTGACGGGCAATTGACGATCAAGAACCCGCGCGACACCGAAGTCGCGCATATGCCGGTCCTTGTACCGATGATCGACATTGACGCGATCGGCGCCGGTGGCGGATCGATTGCCTATGTTGACAGCGGGGGTGCCTTCCGCGTCGGTCCCCGGTCTGCGGGGGCGGAACCGGGGCCAGCCTGCTATGGCAAGGGCGGGACAGAGCCCACTGTCACCGATGCGCAAGTGGTGTTGGGGCGGCTGGACCCCGAGCAGTTTCTGGGCGGCGGGCTGAAAATTGACCCCGCACTATCAGAGGCCGCCATCCGCGCCAAAGTGGCCGAACCGCTGGGCCTGAGCGTCAAGGATGCAGCATTGGGCATCTTGCGGATCATCAACAACCACATGGCACTGGCCATCGCGTCGAATTCGGTCGCGCGTGGGATTGACCCGCGCGGATTCAGCCTGATGGCGTTTGGCGGGGCGGGCCCGCTGCATGGCGTGGCTTTGGGCGAGGCGATCTGGGCGAAAAACGTAATCTCGCCCCTGCAGCCCGGCATCACGGCCGCAATGGGCCTGCTGGTAACCGAGCCGCGATACGAATACACACGGTCCGCCCTGACCATCCTGCAGGCAGGCGATACGGCGGCATTCGACAATTTAGGCCAGATCTTTGATGCGCTGCAGGCCGAAGCGGCAGTGCAACTGGACAGTGACGGCGTGCCCGCGACCGCGCATCGGTTCACCCGCATCGCGGAATGCCGCTATGTCGGGCAGGGGTTCGAACTGCGGGTCGAGGTGCCAGAAGGCCCGTTCACCGCCGAGACGGCAGCAGCGGTCGCAAAGGCATTCTTTTCCGTCCACCGCACCGAATACGGGCATGCTTTCGAGGATCAGGCGGTAGAACTGGTAACCCTGCGCGTCATCGGCACGGCGCGGGCCGATACCCTGCGCCTGCCCCCTCTGCCAAAAGGCGGGCGGCGCAATCCGGCAGAGGCGGCACTTTATGCCCGACCTACCACGTTTGACGACGGTGAGACCCTGGACACCCCACGCTTTGACCGCGGCAAACTAAAGGCCGATGACAGCATCACCGGGCCTGCGATCATCGTGCAGCAAAATTCTACCACCGTCATCCCGCGGGGCTACACCTCGATTGTGATGGCTTTGGGTGACATCGTGATCAGCCGCGATGCAGAAGGGAACTAGGCCATGACCAGAACCATTGATCCGATCACATTGCAGGTCATTGGCGGCGCCTTGCATGCCATTGCCGAACAGATGGGTAACGTGCTGTATCGCATGTCTTATTCGTCAATCATCCGTGAAAGCCAGGACTTGGGAGCCGGGCTTTTCGACCTTGACTACAATACCCTGTGCGAAAGCGATTCCACGCCGATGCACATCGGCTCGATCCCCGGTTATCTGCGCGGGATCGAGAAAAGCATCCCGATTGCCGATTGGGTCGAAGGCGATGTGGTGATCCACAACCACCCCTACTTTGGGGCCAGCCATTCGCCCGATATCGGGATCGTCATGCCGATTTTCTACGGCGGGGAACTGGTGGGCTTTTCCGCCAATACCGCGCACCATCTGGATATCGGAGCGGCTACGCCGGGTTTGATCATCGACGTGCCGGACGTGTTTGCCGAAGGGATGCTGTTGAACGGTCTGAAGCTGGTCGAGGCGGGTAAACGCAACGACACGCTTTGGCGCTACATCAGTGGCAACACCCGCGTGCCGGGGTTGGTGATGCGCGACCTTGAGGCGCAGATTGCGTCGGCAGAACTGGGGGTCAAGCGGTTTTGCGAGCTGATGGATACCTACGGTCGCGCCACGGTGGAGCAGGCATCTAGGCAATTGATGGACTATTCCGAACAGATGCTGCGGCGGGAAATCGCCAAAATCCCCGATGGCGAATATTCTGCCGAAGGGTTCATGGACGATGATGGCCGCACCCGTGGCGTGCATCTGCCGATCAAGGTCACGGTCCGGGTAACGGGCGATGATGTCGAGGTCGACCTGACCGGGTCTTCTCCACAGGTGCCGACCGCCTTTAATGTGCCGTTCGAGGGCTCGACCAAGGTTGCCTGCTATTTTGCGTTCCGGGCGCTGCTGCTGGATACCTACACAAACACCGAATACATCCCGCAGAACGAAGGGTCATTTCGCCCGGTCAAGGTCACCGCGCCTTTGGGCTGCATCTTCAACCCCATCGCCCCAGCGGCCTGCGAGGCGCGGTTCAATCAGATCCAGCGCGTCGTCGATCTGATCATCAAGGCACTGGCCCCGGTTCTTCCCGACAAATGCACTGCGGGCAACGCGGCATGCCTGTCCTTTGCGTCCTATTCCGGGGTGCGCGATAGCGGCGATTACTGGGTTCTGATCGAGGTAAACGAAGCGTCGATGGGAGGGCGCCCAAAATCCGACGGCCCCGATACCATCGAGGAGTTGATGCGCAACACCCGCAACAACCCGCTGGAGGATCTGGGGATGCACCTGCCAGTCATCTGCGACCGCTATGAAATCCGTGATGACGTGTTCCCAGGTGCGGGCGAGTATCGAGGCGGCATGGGCGTCGTGAAATCGCAGCGCTTTCTGGTGCCGGGTTTCATGACCCACGAATCCGACCGCAACGAAGATACGCCCTGGGGCATCTTTGGCGGACACGAGGGCGAAACCGCCGCCGTGCGGATGCACAACCACGAAAAAGGGACCGCCCCGGTGGATGTTCCGGCCAAATTCTCGGGTCTGCGCGCCGAGGCGGGGGACGTCATCACCTATTTGTCACCGGGCGGAGGCGGCTATGGTCATCCGCTGAACCGCGATCCGAACAAGGTGCTGGACGATCTTCTGGATGGCTACATCACCACCGATCATGCCCGCGATATTTATGGCGTGGTGATGAAGGCCACAAATGACGGCTATGTCTGGGGGCTGGACACCGAAGCCACCGCAACGCTCAGGGCCAGCCTGCAACCTGCTTGACAGTGTACCCATGAACGCTCCTGATTGCGGGTGAAGTGGCGGGGGTCGACCCGCCGCCATCTGTACTGCTGCAATCGGGGGCCAGTTAATGGAGCTGCGCGACATGCAGTATTTCATTTCCATCGCGGACGCTGGTAGCTTTACCAAGGCCGCAGTGCAGCACAACATCGCCCAGTCCGCGCTGAGCCGCCGGATGCGTGAGCTGGAGGTCGAATTTGGCGTGCCCTTGTTTTACCGCAACGGGCGCGGCGTGGTGGTCACCGAAACCGGCGAAACCTTTCTGGCCCGTGCCCGCAAGATCCTGGCGGATGTGGCAGAGCTTAAGGCTGATCTGGGCAATGTGGGTACGACGATCCACGGCATGGTAACCCTCGGCGTGCCACCTTCGGTCGGGCTGGTGCTGTTGGCGCCGTTGCTGATGCAGATCCGGCAGGAGTTTCCGGGTATCCAGATGCGTGTGCTGGAGGGTTTCAGCGGCCATGTGGCGGAATGGCTGGCTGTGGGCCGCGTTGATCTGGCGGTGTTGTACAAGGTGCGCGCCTCGGTGTTGTTGGATGCGGAACACCTGTTATTCGAGGATATGCACCTGATCTCCTCGCGTCACGCACCGCCTTTGGGGCATGGACCGACGGTTGACCTTAAGGATCTGGAGGGCGAAGACCTGGCCCTGCCCGGTCTGCCACACGGATTGCGGGTTTTGGTCGATGAGGCCTGTGCACGGGCGCAGGTCAACCTGACCATTGCGATGGAGCTGGAAACTCTGCCCACAATCCGCGATCTGGTGGCGATGGGTGGCATCCGCACGATCCTGCCAGTGACAGCTGTGCCGCAGGAACTGGCGACGGGCCAGTTAATCGCGCAAAAGATCACCGCCCCGGTGATCAGTCGCGAGTTGATTCTGGCGCATGCCCCGCAACGCGCCAACGCCCCCGCCACCCGCGCCGTTGTGCGCCTGATCCGTCAGAAGATCGAAGAACTGATCCGTTCGGGCGTGTGGATGGGGCGGCTTTAACCCTTTGTCTTGTCGCATTTCCGGACGCCAAACCGGTGTCCACTTGGGCTGGAAATGCTTTAGTGTTTGCCACCTGACAAAAGGTTCCCAGTCTGCCTCCGGTGCGCACACGTTTGCTCGGGCGAAGGTCCTGGGTCGGCTATGCCGGACAGAGCGGACGTCGAGCCACGTAACCGACACAGGGCAGCGCCAGACCGCCGGGTGGGCGCAGCAACCTTATACCAACGGCCCTATCAACTGACCTCTGCCCAAGAGCGTGCAGTGATGGAAGCAATGGCGTTTGGGTCGTTTGCGAAGAAGTTCCACGCGTTGCAGCAGGCGTCGACGATGTCGTCGTAGCTTTCGAAGACGCTGATGGCGA
>JANOMH010000628.1:0-1504 GCA_031420215.1 Rhodobacterales bacterium
CGGGTGATGCGGTTGCAGCGCGTCCGTCTGGCCGATGGCGCGCCGATTGCAATTGAACGTGCTGCGGTGCCTGCGGTGTTTTTGCCCTCTGCCGACCTGATTGCCCATTCACTTTACGAAGCGCTGCACCGGCTGGGTGCCGCCCCGGTGCGCGGGGTGCAGCGGATCAGGGCCGGCGTGATGACCCGCAGTGATGCCGACCTGCTGGACAGTAGTCCCGGCGCGCCGATCCTGATCATCGAGCGGCGTTGTTTTCTGGCCGATGGCCGTGCGGTCGAGTTCACTGAGACCCGCTATAACGGCGAAAGCTATGAGTTCCTGACCGAGTTGCGGGCCTGAGACCTAAGATACCAGTCAGATATAGGTTGCCAACTGGTATGTGTCTGGTATCAATTTGATCCAACTGACGTGGGGTCATATGCTGCCGATTCTGTCATCCTTGCGGGGCCGCCTGATCGTGTCGTGCCAACCAGTGCCGGGTGGGCCGCTGGACCGGCCCGAGATTGTCGCGGCCTTTGCGTTGGCCGCCCTAGATGGCGGCGCAGCGGGTTTGCGGATCGAGGGGATTGCGAACCTGCGCGCCGTCCGCCGGGTGACCGACGCGCCGGTGATCGGCCTGATCAAACGCGACCTGCCGGACAGCCCGGTCCGGATCACCCCACTGGAGCAGGATGTGCGCGACCTTGTCGCTGCCGGGGCGGATATCGTGGCTTTTGATGCATCCGCCAGGCCCCGCCCGGTGCCAGTGTCCGGGCTGGTCGCTGCGATCCATGCAGCGGGGGCTATGGCCATGGCGGATTGTGCCTTGGTTGCCGATGGGCAGCGGGCGCATGGTCTGGGTGCTGATATTCTGGCCAGCACAATGGCGGGCTATACCGGCGGACCGGTCCCTGACGGGCCGGATCTGGACCTTGTCCGTGCGCTTGCGGCCATCGGCGGGTTTGTCGTGGCCGAGGGGCGCTATCAGACCCCGGCACAGGCGGCGCTGGCGATGCAGGCAGGCGCAAGTGCCGTGGTCGCGGGGTCGGCGATTACCCGCCCTGAGCATATTACCGGATGGTTCGCGCTGGCCATTGCGCAAGCGGTGGCCCGGCCATGACAGCTGCTGATCCGGTGCTGGCGGTCGATCTGGGCGGGACCAAGACACTGGTTGCATTGGTATCGGCTGACCGGGTAATCGAAAGGGTCGCTGCCCCCACCGATCCGGCGGCTGGCCCGGATGGCTGGATTGACCAGATTGCGCTGTTGTCGGCCCCGTGGCGCGGGCGGTTTAGCCGTGTCGGGATCACCGTGACCGGGCTTGTGACCGATGGGCTGTGGTCGGCACTGAACCCGGCGACTTTGGCCATACCACCGCGCTTTGCGCTATTGGCCCTCGCGCAGGCAGCGCTGGGCCTGCCGGTCACCTTGGCCAATGATGCCCAAGCGGCGGCCTGGGGCGAGTTCCGGTATGGCGCGGGGCAGGGCCGCGATCTGGTGTTTCTGACTATCTCGACGGGGATTG
>JANOMH010000629.1:0-5569 GCA_031420215.1 Rhodobacterales bacterium
TTCCGTCGCCACGCTGTTTTTCGAAACTGGCCCGGTGGCCCGGTTGACCTGTTCAATCGTCGCCCCGCACGATCACCGGATCAGGGTGGTGGGTGATGCGGGCGTGCTGGAACTGAACAAGGCCTGGGACAATGGTGCTGCAGTCAAATATCGCCGCAGATTTTCTCTGCGTCGCCGCTTGATGGAGCATCCGATCGCCCGCCGTATCCGTTTGCCCGGCCCGACCCATCCGATGGTGGGACGCTGGGGTGCGGCATCAATGAACTTTGCGCTGGGTCCGGTGGAAATGCTCGATGCGATTGCCACCGGCCGCCCCTGCCGCTTGTCCGCCGATTTTGCCCTGCATCTGAACGAGGTCACTTTGGCCATTCAGGATGCGGGCGACGATACCGGACCGCAAATCATGCAAACCCGCTGTGACCAGATGGAGCCGATGCAATGGGCCAGATAACAATACTCGTGACCGGTGCGGCAGGCTATGTCGGTGCCGCAGTTATGCAAACCGCAAAGGCACGCGGCCATGTGGTGCATGGGCTGGTCCGGGCGCAGGTGGATCTTGCGACGGATGAACTGGAACCGGTGTTGGAC
Source organism: Rhodobacterales bacterium (assembly GCA_031420215.1). Classification (GTDB taxonomy): domain Bacteria; phylum Pseudomonadota; class Alphaproteobacteria; order Rhodobacterales; family Rhodobacteraceae; genus JANOMH01. The sequence continues at coordinate 589 of JANOMH010000629.1, forward strand.
GGGGTGGATGTGGTCGTCCATTGCGCGGCATCCCTGCACGGCGATGAAGCCCTGCAGGACCGCGATACCGTGCTGGCCACACAGCGCCTGATTGCAGCGATGGAGCGGATGATCCCGCCGCCCAAACTGGTGCTGGTCAGTTCGATGGGGGTTTATGCGGGGGATTTGCCGCCATTTTCCATGATCGACGAAACCTCCCCACTGGAACCCGACCCCGCCGCCCGCGATGCCTATACCCGCGCCAAACTGGCGCAGGAAGCCGCAGTTGCCGGCTCTGGTTTGCGACATTGCATTGCGCGCGTCGGCGCGGTCTGGGGGCCGGGGCAAAAGTGGAATGCCCATCTGGGTGTGCCCATTGGCCCGGTGTTGATCCGGCTGGGATCGGGCGGAGAGGTGCCATTGGCGCATCTGCAGAATGTTGCGCTGGCGCTGGTATTGGCGGCGGAAACCGGGGATGGGGCGGTGAATGTGGTCGATGATGTGCGCCCGTCCCCCCGGGATTATGTTGCGGTCCTGCGCCGGGGTGGCTGGCCGAAACTGAGCTTGCCGGTGTCCTGGCGGATCATTGATGCACTCTGCGCCCTGCCGCTGCCCGGTGGCTTGTTGCGCCGCCCCACGCTGCGGGCGCGGATGATGCCCCGCCGCTATTCCAATGCCCGGTTACATGATCTCGGTTGGTCCCCGCACGTCGGGTTTGAGGCGGGACTATTGAGCACGACATGAAAATCGCCTATCTGACCGGCGAATACCCCCGTGCCACCGATACATTCATCCAGCGGGAAGTGGCGGCATTGCGCGGGTTGGGGTTTGACGTGCAGACCTGCACGATCCGGCGCACCGGGCCGGAACACCTGGTCGGGCCGGAACAAGTGGCCGAGGCGCGACAAACCTTTGTTGTGCTCGAGGCGACCTTGGGGGTTTGGGCGCATCTGGTGGCTTTGCGGCGGCCGGCGCGATACCTGCGCAGCTTGGCCCTGGCATGGCGAACTGCGCCCAAGGGGGTCAGGGGGCGGCTGTATCAGCTGATCTACTTTGCCGAGGCGGTCGCATTGGCCAAATTCATGCGCCAAAACCATGTCGACCACCTGCACAACCATATCGCCAAGGCGTCCTGCACTGTGGCTATGCTGGCCAGCGAAATCAGCGGCATTCCGTATAGTTTCACCATGCACGGCCCGGATGATTTCTTTGAGGCGGTGCATTGGCGGCTGGGTGAAAAAATCGCCCGCGCCCGGTTTGTCGCCGCGATCAGTGATTTTGCCCGGTCGCAGGGGATGCTTTATGCCCGGCGCACGGATTGGGCGAAAATCCATGTGGTCCATTGCGGCATTGATCCTGCCCTTTATGCCGGACAACCGCAGGGGCCCGGCGGTGATTTGTTGTTTGTCGGCAGGCTGGCTGCGGTCAAAGGTGTGCCGGTGTTGTTCGAAGCATTGGCCTTGGCCCGGCAAACCCGCCCTGATCTGTGTCTGACCCTGATCGGCGATGGCCCGGAGCGGGCCGCACTTGAACTGGAAGCAAAACCCTTGGGCGATGCAGCTCGGTTTGTCGGCTATCAATCGCAGGCCGAGGTGGCACAGGCCCTGACCCGCACCGATCTGCTGGTCCTGCCCAGTTTTGCCGAAGGCGTGCCGGTGGTGTTGATGGAGGCGATGGCCGCTGGTCTGCCGGTAATTGCAACCCGGATCGCGGGCATTCCAGAGCTGGTCACCGATGGGATCAGCGGCATTCTGGTGCCACCGGGGGATGCGGCCCAGTTGGCAGAGGCCATCTTGTCAGTTCTCGCGGACCCCGCGCAAAAGGCTGCGATGGGTGCTGCCGGGCGGGCCAAGTTAGCGCGTGACTTCAATATTCAGACCGAGGCCGCGTGGCTGGGCGCATTGTTTTCGGCTTATCATCTGGATCAGCCGATCCCCGGAAAGCGACCGGGTTAAGGAGTGCCGGGGATGACGAGAACCGTGGGGGTCGTAGCGATTGGTCGGAACGAAGGGGCGCGGCTGCGGCGCTGCCTGACCTCTCTGGCCGGGCAATGTGACCGGATCATCTATGTCGACAGTGGGTCAACCGACGATTCCGTGGCCTTTGCGCGGCAGATCGGGGCGGTTGTGGTCGCGCTTGATACCGCGGTCCCGTTCACTGCCGCCCGCGCCCGCAATGCCGGTTTTGCGGCGTTGCAAACTGCCGGGCCGATCGAATATGTCCAGTTTGTTGATGGCGATTGCGCGGTGGAACCGGGCTGGATTGCCACCGCCGCCGATATGCTTGCGGCAAACCCGGACATTGGCATTGTCACCGGCTGGCGCACCGAAACCAACCCGACACGCAACGTCTATCACGAAATGGCCGAGGTGGAGTGGCACCGCCCCATCGGTGATATCCGCTCTTGCGGTGGGGATATGATGGTGCGGGCTGATGGATTTGCGGCCACCGGCGGGTTTAATCCCCGGATCATCTGTTCAGAGGATGAAGAGTTTTGCCTGCGTATACAGGACCATGGGCTGCGGGTGCACCGGTTGCCAATGATCATGACCCGGCATGATGCGGATATGGATCGGTTCGGCCAATGGTGGCGGCGCACAGTGCGGGCCGGACACGGCTTTGCCGAAGTTGGCGGCATGCAGCCGGGGCATTTTCTGGCCGAGCGGCGGCGCGTCTGGTTCTATGGCGGGGTCTGTCCGGTCCTGTTGCTCGCCGGGGTGATATCCGGCTGGTGGCCGCTGGCGGGGCTGGCGCTGGCCGCTTATGTTTACAACTGGTTGCGCACCATGCAGGGGCTACAGCGCAGCGGGCAACCTTTGCGCCAAGCTGCGCATCACGCGCTATTCCTGACTCTGTCAAAGATTGCCAATATGCAGGGCATGATCACCTATTACCTGCGCCGCTGGCGCGGGGGTGATATGCAGATTATTGAATATAAGTGAAAAGCGATTGAACAGGGACAGCAACGCCTCGCCTGATCTGCGCATTGGGCTGATCGGCGCTGGCTGTAGCGCAGGCTAGCATGCAGCAGCAATCCGGGCGCTGCCGGGGCTGCAGCTGGCGGCGGTCTGCGATGCGGATCAGGGCATGGCGGCAGCTTGTCAGGTGCCCGCTTTTGGCACGGTGGAACAGCTGATCGCGGCGGGCCCGTGTGACGCTGTGCATATCCTGACCCCGCCACCGTCGCGTGAACCCTTGGCATTGCAATGCCTTGCCGCAGGGCTGCATTGCTTTGTCGAAACGCCAGCGGCTTTGTCGGCTGCGGGCTTGGGCCAGATGGTGCAAGCGGCTGATCAGGCTGGAAAATCACTGGGGGTCAGCCATAATTTTCTGGCTCTGCCCGGCTATGCAAGGCTGAAACTGCTGGTCAGCCAGGGCCATCTGGGGCGCATTTCGGCGCTGCAAGTGAACTGGTGCCTGCCGTTGCAATCCCTGCGGTCCGGTCCATTCGGGCTGTGGCTGCTGCGAGAGCCGCGCAATCTGTTGCTGGAACTTGGGCCCCATTTGTTTGCCTTTGTGGTTGATCTGTTCGGTCAGATGGAGGTGCAGCATCTGGCACTGTCACAACCTGTCGAGCTACCCGGAATGGGCAAGCGACATCAGGGTTGGCGGGTGCTTGGCAAGGCTGGTGGCGTCGAAGTGACCCTGAATCTGTCGCTGGTCGAAACGATTGATGACCGGTCAGTGCAAGTGCGCGGGTCGGCAGGCATGGCCCGGTTTGACTATGCAGCCGACACACTGATCGTCACCCGTGACAATACCGCCGGACTGGTGCTGAACCCATTGCGCAAAGAGTTGTCGCTGGGCTGGCAACATCTGCGCGAAGGGGCGGTCAACGCAGCGCGGCAAGCACTGTCGCTGAACCAGCAATCGCCCTATGAATTAGGTATCAGACGGGCCATTGGCAGGTTTTATGACGGCATCCGCCGCGGCACCCCTGATCCGAGGTTTTCGGTAACATCCGCCCGGATGGTGATGCAGGCGATTGACGACACGCTGGCGTTTCTGCCTGCCCCTGCTGCGCCGCCGGTTGCCGATTTTGCGCCCAGCCCCAAGGTCATGGTGATCGGTGGCACTGGCTTTGTCGGGCGCGTTTTGATCCGGGCTTTGGTCGCCAAAGGCCATGTTGTGCGGGTTATCGGCGGTAGCGGATTATTTGAGGATTTGGCCAATCATGTCGAGCCAGTCGCGGTTGAGCTGACTGATCTGGCTGCATTGCAGGCGGCGATGGCGGGCATGGATGTGGTGTTCCATCTGGCCCCTGCGCCGGAAACCACATCAGGTGGCGCTTTGACCAACGTCGTTGGCATGGGGCTGCGGGTGGCCGGAGCGGCTTTGGGTGCTGGCGTGAAACGGCTGGTCTATGTAGGTACGATTGCGTCTTACGACAGGTCGGACCCAGCGGTCGAAATCACCGAACAGTCGGATTTTGGCGATATGACCGGACGCAGCCACTATGCCCGGACCATGGCCGAATGCGAGGCTCAGCTGCTGGCGTTGCAGCGCGACAGGGGGTTACCTTTGGTCATTGCACGACCGGGGATTGTGTTGGGGCGGGGCGGGCCGTTGCAACACGCAGATATCGGTTGCTGGCATGGGGCCGGGGCGGTGCGGCTGTGGGGGAACGGGCGCAACATCCTGCCATTTGTGTTGGTAGATGACGTGGCCGATGCGTTGATCCGGATGATGGACACGCCGGGAATTGAGGGCCAATCGTTCAACCTGATCGGCGAGCCGCTACTATCGGCGCGGGAATATCTGGCGGCGATCCATAGCCGGCTGGGCGCACGAACGCGGGTCAAGGCGGGGTCTTTGCGTGGGATGTGGCTGGCTGACGGGGCAAAATATGCCCTCAATCGTCATGCCTTGCAGCGCACGGACATTTTGCGCCCTTCGCTTGCCGACTGGAAATCGCGGGGGCATCTGGCCCGGTTTCGCAATGATCACGCCAAAACGGTCTTGGGATGGGAACCAGAGCCGGACAAAACCGCCTTTCTGGATC
>JANOMH010000630.1:0-14213 GCA_031420215.1 Rhodobacterales bacterium
GCCGGTTAAACCGGTCATAGGCCAGCCCGGTATCGTCGCGCAGCGCCGCGGGCACGGCGGTGATTTTGGCATTGGAGTTGCCATCGCCCCGGATCAGCGCAATCCGTGCCTCGGCCAGTGCGCGCTGGTCAGCGTCCAGCAATGGCAGCATCCGGGTGGCATCTTCGGTCTTCCATTTCCACAGCATCGCATCGGTCCGCGCGGCATGCAGCGGGGCCAGGGTTTCGGCAAACTCGGCCAGCATCGCGGCATGGCCTTCGTCGGTCAGGGGCAGGGTCAGCCAAGCCTCGGTCAAGGCCGCATCAGCCACATCCGCCCGGCCCAAAGTGATCAATGCCGCCGCGAACCGGGCAGCCCCTTCGCCGGTCTGCGGTTTGGAATCGTTGAAATAGGCGGCCACATCGGGCGGGCTATAGCCCACCGGGATCGCCTCTTCGCCGCGCGCGCGCAACCGCTCCAGCCCCGGCCAGTCTGGGCGGGTAGCCAGAAATGCCTGATATTCGGGAAACTGCCCCTCGCCCGCGCGCAGCTTGGCCCAAGTGACCAGATCGCGGGCCACTGGACCGGCATTCGCAACCAAAGCCTGCGCCCCCGCCCAATCTTCGGCCTGCATCGCCACTTCGGCGGCGGCATAGGCAGTCGCCGGGGTTTGCTGAGCAGACAACGGCTGCCAGCCCAACAGGCAAAAGGCGCAACACAGGGCAGCAAAACGCATGGAGTTCAAACCGATTTGGGGCTGGTGCGGCAGGGTAGCGTGGGCAGGCCCAAGTGCAACTCACAAACTTGGCAATCGGCGAAAAGCGGTCTAAAGCAGGGCAACATTTCATTTTTTCAAAGGAAGCGCGCCATGATCAAAGGGTCACTCCCCGCCCTCGTTACGCCGTTCACGAACGGCGCAGTTGATCTGAAGACGCTGAAAAAGCTGGTAGAATGGCATATTGCCCAAGGCTCGCACGGGCTGGTTCCGGTCGGCACCACCGGCGAAAGCCCGACGCTGAGCCATGAGGAACATGATCTGGTCGTGCAAACCGTGGTGCAGACTGTTGCGGGCCGGATTCCGGTTGTGGCCGGGGCCGGGTCGAACAGCACCGCTGAAATGGTCCGGCTGGTGCAGGCGGCCAAATCCGCCGGGGCCACTGCCGCCCTTGTCGTCACGCCCTATTACAACAAACCCACCCAACGTGGGCTGATTGCGCATTTTACCGCCGCAGCCGAAGTTGGTCTGCCGATCATCATCTACAATATCCCCGGCCGGTCAGTCGTCGACATGACCCCGGCCACGATGGGCGAACTGGCCCGCCTGCCGATGATCGTGGGGGTCAAGGATTCCACTGGCGACATCGCCCGCGTGTCGCGCCAGCGGATCACCTGCGGCCCTGAATTCATTCAGGTTTCGGGCGAGGATCCGCAGGCGCTGGGGTATCACGCGATGGGCGGGCATGGGTGCATTTCGGTCACCGCCAATGTGGCACCCAAGCTGTGCGCCGAGTTTCAGTCGGCGTTGATGGCGGGCGATTACCGAACTGCCCTGACCTATCAGGACCGCCTGATGCCGCTGCATGATGCCATTTTCATTGAACCCGGTCTGGTCGGCGCGAAATATGGGCTGTCCCTGCTGGGCATGGCCAGTGCCGAAGTGCGCCTGCCCCTGACCCCGCTGACTGCCGACACCAAAGCCGCGATCCGCGCCGCAATGGTCCATGCCGGGCTGCTCAGCTGACCATGGCCCCCGATCTGATCCTGCTGGGCCGTGTCCTGACTATGGACCCGACCCAGCCCAAGGCAGATGGCGTAGCGATCAATGGCGACAGGATCGGTGCTGTCGGGAATCGGGCCGAACTGCTGGCCTTGGCCGGTCCACAAACCGAAATCCTGGATTACAGCAACGCTACCATCCTGCCCGGCTTTGTCGAAAGTCACCTGCATCTGGTCCTTGGCGGGGCGCAATTGTCGCATCTGCAATTGGGCGGGATGACCAACTTGGCCACTGTGACAAACGCCTTTCGGACCCATGCAGCGGTCAACCCTGACCGGCCACTGCTGATGGCGCAGGGCGGGACCTATAGTCTGGACAAACAGCCGATCACCCGGACGATGCTGGATGCGATCATCGCTGACCGGCCCATCGCAATCACTGCGATCGACCTGCACACGGTCTGGGCCAATACGATTGCCCTGCAAATGGCGGGGCTGCTGCATGGGGCTGATATGCCCGCGGGGCACGAGGTGGTTATGGCCGCAGACGCCACGGCCACCGGCGAATTGCGCGAGTTCGAAGCCTTTGCCCCGATTATTGCCTTGGGCGATGAAGGGCGGCTGAACCTTGGGATATCCACCGGGCGCGAACCCACCCCCTCGCCCTCCGCCGCCGAACAGGCCACCGACCGGGCCAAAGTGGCCCTGGGTCTGGCCCATTGTGCCAGCCACGGGATCACCAGCATGGTGAACATGGACGGCAATCGCTACACGCTTGATCTGCTGGCAGGGCTGCGCGACAGCGGTCAGCTGACCGCGCGGATCAAAGTGCCGTTTCATTTCAAGCCCGGTATGGATCTGTCCGATCTGGACATTGCCAGCGCCTTTCACGCCGATTTCAACGATGACTGGATCAGTTCCGGTTTCGTGAAATTCTTTATGGATGGGGTGATTGACAGCAGGACAGCGTATCAACTGAACGACTATCCCGGCCATCCGGGGCATCGGTCAGAGCCGCTGTTCCGTGCCGAAACCTTTGCCGGGATTGCCACCGAGATTGACCGGCGCGGGTTGCAAATTGCCGTCCACGCCATCGGTGACGGGGCGGTGCGCCTGACCATCGACGGGCTTGCCGCCGCCCGCGCGACGAATGGCCCGCGTGATGCCCGCCATCGGATCGAGCATATCGAACTGATCGATCCCACCGACATTCCGCGCCTTGCCGCCCTTGGGATCACTGCCTCGGTCCAGCCGGTGCATGCACCGGGAGCGATGGATTTTGCGCTGCAACCGACAATGGATATCATCGGGGCGGATCGCTGGCCCGATGCCTATCTGGCCAAGACTCTCGCCGACCACGGCGCGCATATCGTCTATGCCAGCGACTGGCCGGTCACCGATGTGAACGTCCTGCGCGGGATCAAGGCGGCGCTGACCCGGCCCGTTTATCCGGGTGCCGCGAACCAATCCCTAAGCCTGCACGCCACGCTTTGCGCCTATACCGCCGGCGGTGCATGGGCGGCCCATCTGGACCACCTGACCGGCACCCTGCGCCCCGGCCTGGCCGCCGATATCGTGGTCCTGTCGGGCGATATCGAAGCTACCGACCCGGCCCGGATTGACCAGATGCGCATTGCCCGGACCATCTGCGCCGGGCGCACCACCTATCGGGCCGATTAGGTGGCATTGACCGCCAATCTGCGCGGCGCGGCGTTCATGGTGATCAGCATGGGCGGCTTTGCCATCGAGGATGTGTTCCTGAAGACCGCCGTTAAAACCCTCCCCCTGGGCGAGGCATTGGCGCTGTATGGCAGCCTTGGCCTGCTGGCCTTTGTCATTCTGACCTTGTTGCGGGGCGAACCGGTCTTTGCACCCGCCTTCTTGTCGCGGCAAATCCTGATCCGGTCCGGGTTCGAAGTGACGGGGCGGATGTTCTACGCGCTTGCCTTTACCCTGACCCCGCTCACCTCTGCGACTGCAATCCTGCAAGCGACGCCTTTGCTGGTGGTCGCAGGGGCGGCATTGGTGTTTGGGGAAAAGGTCAGCCTTGGGCGCTGGCTGGCAATTATCTGCGGCTTTTGCGGCGTGCTGCTGATCCTGCGGCCGGGGTTTGCAGGGTATTCGGCGCTGTCGCTGCTGGCGGTCGTGGGGATGATCGGCTTTGCCGGGCGGGATCTGGCCACACGGGCGGCCCCGCCTGCGCTGTCGAACATGCAGTTGGGGGTGATCGGGTTCAGTATGCTGACGCTGGTCGGGGTCGGGTTGTCACTGGTCAATGGCGGGGCGCAGTGGCCCAGCATGCAGGTCCTGGGTCTGCTCTTTGGGGCGACGGTTTCGGGCGTTATCGCCTATTACGCCCTGACTATCGCCATGCGCACCGGAGAGGTCGGGGCTGTCACCCCGTTCCGCTACACACGGCTGGTGTTCGCGCTGATCCTGGGGGCGACGGTGTTTGGCGAACGGCCCGACGCGCTGATGCTGTTGGGCAGTGCGATTGTCGTCGGCAGCGGGGTGTTTGCTCTGGTGCGGCGGCAGTAGGGAGAGTCGGACAATAATGTCCGACCCCGCTACGAATTGCCCTTTGCGTTGATCTTGCACAAACATGCCACGGGTTCGGAATGATCGCGCTGGACTGCGGCATCGCCTGCCAGCGCGTCCATTTTCCGGGCAAGCTCGATATCCAGCGCCGACAATCCGTCGCAATCATGCGTCGTCAGGGTCACGTCGACCACATTGTAAACATTGGACCATTCCGGGTGGTGGTTCAACTTTTCGGCCACCAAAGCGGCGCGGGACATGAACCCCCAGGCTTCAGAAAAATTCCGGAACTTCCAGATTTTGCGCAGGGCGTCACGGTCGCGGACAGCGCCCCAACCAGTGTCACCCAAGGCCGGGATCGATGCAAGACGTTCGGTTTCAGTCAACAAACTGGCCATGATTATCCCTTGTGTTGCGGCAACGCGGCGTCATCGGCATCATTGGCTCGTTTCAGCGCCGGACGGTCACTGATCCGCGCCCAATACTCAATGAACGGCGGTCGCTTTTCCAAAGTTCCAAAGCGCAGGCCCCAGCCAATCTGGCTTCCGGGCGCCACATCAGCGGCGCTGAACCTGTCGCCCGCCAGATAGGGCTGTTTTTGCAGCACAGCCTCTAATACGTCGCAGGTATAGGGCATAGGCCGATACCCGACCCGCCCGGCCTTGTCCGGGGCCACTTCGAACCCCATCGAGGTGTTGATGATCGCGGCTTCCAGCGGGCCAGACCCAAAAAACAGCCAGCGGTAATAGGCGCTGCGGTCGTCAGGCACCAGCCCGGCCTGCGGGAACGCATCGGCCATATAGGCGCAAATGGCGGCATATTCGGTGATGATCCGGTCGCCATGGGTCAGCGCCGGAACCTTGCCCATCGGGTTGATCGACAGGTAGGGCTTGGCCTTCATCGAGGTGGCATAGTCCAGATAGACGGTTTCATAGGGCTGGCCAACTTCCTCCATCATCCAGCGGGCAATCCGGCCGCGTGACATCGGGTTGGTGTAAAGGGTGAGGTCGGGCATGGCGCTGCTCCTTGGATATGCCATATATAGCAGATCGGACTTGGCTAATCTTGTTCATCTTGGTGGGTGCGCCTGAACGGCCCATAACTGGTCAGCACTTCGATCTCGTGATCCACTGCCGCGCGTTCACGTTCCAGATAATCCGCAATCGCGGCGCGAAAATTCGCATCATTGATCCAGTGTAGCGAATGCGTGGCCACCGGCAGATAACCGCGGGCGAGTTTGTGTTCGCCCTGCGCCCCGGCCTCGACCCGTGCCAGTCCGTTTGCAATCGCAAAGTCGATGGCCCGGTAATAGCACAGCTCGAAATGCAAGAACGGGTAGTGTTCGGTGCAGCCCCAATAGCGGCCATACAGCGTATCGCGCCCGATAAAGTTCAGCGCGCCTGCAATGGGCTGGCCGTTTTTCAGCGCCAGAATCAGCAACATATCGTCGCGCAATGTCTCGTGCGCCCGGTCAAAGAATTTGCGTGTCAGATAGGGTGTGCCCCATTTGCGGCTGCCGGTGTCCTGATAAAACGCCCAGAACGCATCCCAGTGCTGCGGTTCAATCTGTTCGCCGGTCAGGCTGATGATCTGGCCGCCAAAGCTGTTGGCTTCCTCGCGTTCCTTGCGCAGCATCTTGCGCTTGCGCGACGAAAGTGAGGCAAGGAAATCATCAAAACTGCCATAGCCTGCGTTCAGCCAGTGGAATTGCTGGCCGATGCGCGGCAACAGGCCCATCTTGGCCCCGGCGATAGATTCATCTTCGGTGCAAAAGGTGATGTGCAGGGAGGACAGGTTGTTATCCGCCCCGATCTGCACCGCCCCCTGAATCAGGGCAGTCATCCCCTCGGCCTCGAACCCCGGTCTGGTCAGGAACCGCCGCCCGGTAGCAGGGGTAAATGGCACAGCTATTTGCAGTTTGGGGTAATAACGCCCCCCCGCCCGCTGCCAGGCTTCGGCCCAGTTGTGGTCGAAAATGTATTCGCCCTGGGAATGGGGTTTGGCGAACAAGGGGGTGACGGCGATGATTTGTCCATCCTTGCGGGCACTTAAATAACGCGGTTGCCAGCCCGACCCGGCGCCGGTGGACCGGCTGTCCTCTAACGCCGCCAGAAAACGATAGGTGGTAAAGGGGTCTTCTGGCCCGCCGGGTTCCGGACAAGCGCAGGCATCCCAATCGGCCTGACCGATCTCGGCGATCCTTGGGTGTGAGGTGACCTCGATGACGCTGCTCATGGCCGCGATGGTGGTGCAATCGCGGGCAGGGTCAAGCGGCGTAGCCTTCAAATGTGATGTTGTCAGCGATGCGGCGTGCTGCAGCCTCTTGCTCCGGGCTGCGGACTGTCCAACACAGGATCGGCACCCCCAGTGCTTTCAGAGACAATACGGCAGGCCGGTCCAGCCGGGTCCGGTCGCAAGACACGAAACTGGCTCCAACCCGGTCGAAATCTGTCATGTCCGCCAAGGCCGTCACCCGCGCCGGCGGCAAACCGGCATAGGTTGAGTCCTCTGGCCCGCCTACGGTCAGCCCGCGCGGCACATCCGGCGCAAAACGCGCCAGTGCGGCGACCGAGTGGGGGTTGAACGACATCACCGCAACCGGGCCGACGTAGCCGGTCAGGCATTCCGCCACGGCCTGTTCCAATGCGCCCACGCGTGGGCCGACCGGAATGTCGGTGTCCTTGACCTCGATCAGCAGCGGCACCCGGCCCGCGATGATATCGAGCACCTGGGTCAGGGTCGGTATCCCTTCGGTCCCGTGCCGCAGCGGAATTGCGCCAAGTGCCGCAGCGGTCCGCGCAGACAATGGGCCGCTTTCCTCGGTCAGCCGCCCCAACGCCTCGTCATGAAACACCATGGCCACGCGATCGGATGACAGTTGCAGGTCAATCTCGATCCCATAGCCTGCATCTACCGCAGCCCGCACGGCGGCGAGGCTGTTTTCGGGCCGCCCTTTGGTTTTGTCGTGATAGGCCCGGTGCGCGATGGGGCGGGTCAGGAAAGCAGCGGGCAGCATCATCTGATCTCAAAGATGCCTTCGATTTCCACCGCCACGCCCAAAGGCAGGGCCGCCACACCAATCGCCGAACGCGCATGCCGCCCGGCCTCGCCCATCACAGCGACAAGGAAATCGGATGCGCCATTGATGACCTTGGGCTGATCGGTGAAATCGGGATGCGAATTGACGAAGCCCACCAGTTTGACCGCCCGGACCACGCGGGACAGATCGCCGCCACAGGCCGCTTTCAGCTGGGTGAGCAGACTGATTGCGCAAAGTTTGGCAGCGGCAGCCCCCGCCTCGACCTCCATCCCGTCGCCCAGACGGCCCTTGACCAAGCCATCCGGCCCGTTCGAGATCTGACCCGAGATATGGACCAGAGTCCCCACTTGGACAAAGGGAATGTAATTGGCCGCAGGTGGCGCGGCTGCGGTCAGAATGACGCCCAGTTCGACCAGTTTTGCATCAATCGACATGTCACACTCCTATAAGTTTGCCAGACGCTAACCGGGGACGCAGGCGGGCGCAATCAGGACGCGGTATCAAATCGTACCGTTATCGCGTGACTGCCGGGTGTCGGGGGCCAGAAGTCCGGTTGCTCAACTGGCACCGATCCAGCCATGATGTACAAAGATACCCCGATAGATATCGCGCACCACCGCTTCCTTGTTCCGGTTATAATCCCGCCCCGAGGTGACGCCCACCTTTGCCGCAAGCTTGGCCCTGGCATAGCGTTGACGGTCGTTGGGGTGATCACGCAGCCAGTCCCGAAACAGCAGATGCCGGATGTGTTCCGGGCAGCCCGGCCCAAAAACATGCAGGTGAACCCGTGGCGCGTGCAAGGACAGCATCCGGTGCTGATACCAGGTGCGTTCCCGGACCGTCAAAACATAGCCAAGTGGGGCAAGCGCGGGCACATACCGTGCTTCTTGTGTCGGGTCGGCGACGATCAGGTCAATGTCGATGACAGGTTTGGCTGGCAGACCCGGCACTGCGGTCGAACCGATATGCTCGATTCGCAGAGCGATATCGGGCAAGGCTCCAGCAATCAGACCTTTGCACATTTCAAAATCATCGGCCCAATTTGGCGAATGGGCCTCGATCCTGATTTCGGCTGGCGCAGGCGGACCGTTGACCCAGGGGTCTTCCTCTGGGTCACCGTCATCAAAGCTGACGATTGCAGCGGGGTCAGCCCAGTGGTGGTCCAGGCCGACCGTCGCCTTGGCGTCCTGATCGGGCGTTGGGTGCATCACGTCTCGCGGAACGCCTTGGTGAAATAATCCGACAGGGGTTTGAGCAGATAGGCCATCGGGCTGCGGGCGTCAGTGCTGATGAACGCCTCGACCGGCATGCCGGGGATCAGGTGCAGGTTGGGGTCGAGCCGGGCCATTTCGCCGTCGTTCAGCTGAATCTCGGCCCGGTAATACGACGCCGAACTGTTTTGATCGGTGAACGCATCCGCCGAAACCTGCACGACTTTGCCGAACAGTTCGGGGGTCTGGCGCTGGTCAAAGGCCGAAAACCGGATGGCTACATCCTGGCCCACGAAAACCGAATCGATATTGCCGGGCTGCACCTGGGTTGCAATCACCAAGGGCCGGTCCTGCGGCACGATGTAGAGAACCGGTTCGGCAGGCCGAATGACTGACCGGGGGGCAAACACGGCCATGCCATAGACGATACCGGCCACCGGGGCGCGGATATCGAGCCGCTCCAGCCGGGTGATCAGGGCCCGGCGCTTTTCGCTCAATTCGATCTCGTTGAACTGCAGGTCGCGCAGGCTGGTGTTGGCTTCTTCGCGGCGGGTGGTGTCAAGGCGCAGGATTTCGATATCCAGTTCGGTCTGCCGCCCTTCAGCCTCGGCCCGCGATGCGGTCAGTTCGCCGGATTGGCCCAGCAGGCTGGCTTGTTGGCGTTGCAGTGCCAGAACGCCGCTGGCCTGCGCCAGACCCCGGTCCAGCAGCGATTGCTGATTGACCAGCTCTTCGGTGATCAGGTCCAGCTGGGTGCCAAGTGCCACTTGCTGCGCATCGATGCCGTCGATCTGATTGCCAATCTGCTCCCGCCTCCGGGCCAGCTGTGATTTTTCCTGTGTTTCGGAATCGATTTTGGCCTGAAACAGGCGGTTTTGCCCTTCCATCAAGTCGGGGGCGATGGGGTTGTCAGAGTCGCGCAACAATGGGTCAAATGCCAGCACTGTATTATCGTCGCGCTCGGCCTCAAACCTTGCGCGGCGGGCCAGCACTTCGAACAGCTGTCCTTCGACTACGGCCATTTCCGACTGCAACTGCTCGGCATCCAGCCGGACCAGCATTTGGCCTTCGGTGACGGTATCGCCCTCTTTCACCAGAATCTCGGCAACGACACCGCCATCAGGGTGTTGGACGACCTGCCGGTTTTGATCCACCTCGATCCGGCCATGCGCAATAATCGCCCCGGTGATTTGCGATTCCATTGCCCATGTGCCAAAGCCACCGACCAGAACCACAATCGCCAGCACCCCGGTCAGCACTGGGCGCAAGGCCGACCAGCGTTTGTTGATATCCTGTTGCGCGGTCATGACACACCTCCGGCACCAACGGCCTGCGTGATTTCCTGCCGGTTCGCGACCATTTTGCGCAACACTTCCTCTTTCGGGCCAAAAGCTTTGACCATACCATTTTCGATCATCAATAAGGTGTCACATTCCTGAATGGCGGATGGGCGGTGCGCCATGATCAGCACACATTTGCCCTCGGCCTTCATCGACCGGATCGCTTCGTTCAAGGCGTTCGAGCCGTCATTGTCGAGGTTGGAGTTCGGCTCGTCCAGCACCAGCACCACCGGATCGCCATACATGGCGCGGGCCAGCCCGATCCGCTGGATCTGCCCGCCCGACAGGCGGCCGCCGGCGGCGGTAACACGGGTATCATAGCCCTCCGGCAGCTTTAGAATCATCTCATGCGCCGCCGCACGCTTGGCAGCCTTGACCACCGCAGCCTCGTCCGGGTTGGGCGACAGGCGGGCGATGTTGTCCTTGATCGTGCCGTCAAACAGCGTGACCCGCTGCGGCAGGTAGCCGATATGCTGGCCCAGAACATCGGGATCATACTGGTCCAACGCGGCCCCATCCAGCCGGATCTTGCCGCCCGCAGGCCGCCAATGCCCGGTCAAGGCGCGGGCCAAGGTCGATTTGCCAGCACCCGAGGTGCCAATCACACCGCAGGCCTGCCCCGGAGCCACCGAGAATGAGATCATCCGCAGCGCCGCCTGTTGTTCGCCCGGCGGGATTACCGTGACCTGATCGGCATCCAATTGCGCGCGTGGCGCGGGCAAGCCCATCCGCTTGGGCTCTACCGGCAATTCGGTCAGCAGCACCGCCAGATTGCCCCAGCCTTCGCGGGCCCGCTGAAACATTGCCCATTGGCCGACGATGGATTCGATGGGCGACAGGGCGCGGCCCAGCAGGATTGACCCCGCAATCATAGCGCCCGAGGACATCTGGTTTTCCAGCACCAGATAGGCCCCCAGCCCCAACATGGCCGATTGCACAAACAGGCGGAACGCCTTGATCATCGCATTGAAACTGCCGCCGGTATCCGCCGCCCCGATGGTTGCGTCCAGCGACCGGGTGCGGGCAATCTGCCAGCGCGAAAACGCCGCTCCGCGCATCCCCAGGGCCTGCACCATTTCCGCTTCTTGCCGGATCTGGTTGCCGGTCATCTCGGATTGCATGGTGGCGGCATTGGCCTGTTCCAGCGGGCGTTTGGTCATCGCCTGGTTGGCCAGCGCCAGAATGATCAGCACGACAGCACTGGCCAGTGCTGCATAGCCCATCCACGCATGAAACACGAAAATGCCCGCGAAGAAGATCGGGGCAAAGGGCAGGTCAAAGGCCGACATCAGGGCCGGGGACGAAATCAGCCGCTGTACTGACTCAAGGTCGCGCAGTCCTGTCGTAGACTCGCGCATCGCCTTGCCCAGTGACGATCCGCGAATCGTCGCCGAAAACACCCGCTCGTCGAGCCGGGCCTGAAACCGCGCCCCGATCCGGCCCATGATCCGGCCGCGGACCAGATCAAGAATACCCATCGTTCCATACAAAAACGTAACCAGCACCGACAAGGCAATCAGGGTTTCCAATGACCGCGATCCCAACACCCGATCATAGACATTCATCATATAAAGCGGGCCGGTCAGCATCAGCATGTTCACAAAAAAGCTGAATATGCCGACCGCCCAATACAGCGTCCGGCTTTCGCGGCGCGCGGCGCGCAGTTCAGCTGCGCCGTTCATAGTGTGGTCTTTTGTCATGCGCGTTTTTCCGCCTGCTGCATTTGTTATTTGTATCGTCTCTGTGGCATCATCTAGCTGAAATGTCTGTTTCCAAAATGGCACGATTGGGACCAATTTGCCCAGATTGGCTCTGGGTTTCCGGCACGAAACGGCTATGTGAGGCGGGTATAGACTTAACCGGGCGGGATTTCCATTGCGGCTTGTATCACAAAATTGGGTTTTGAGCGTTGGATTGCTGGCCGCACTGGCCGGATGTGCTGCACCACCGCCCGGGACCGCGATCAATGACCCCTATGAACAGTCGAACCGCCGGGTTCACGACTTCAATATCGGCATCGACCGGGCCATCCTGCGGCCGGCCGGGCAGGCCGCCGCCGCAGCGCCAGAATTCGTGACCGGCCCCATCGTCAATTTTTCCGACAATGTCTCTTTGCCGGGCATGGTCGTGAATAATGTGTTGCAAGGCGATATTGGCGGCACGGTGACCAATACGATGCGCTTTTTGCTGAATTCGACCGTCGGTGTGTTGGGGCTGTTCGACCCGGCCGGGGCCATCGGGATTACCGAGGTCAAGACCGACTTTGGCGAAACGCTGGCGGTCTGGGGGGTGGGCGAAGGGCCCTATATCGAACTGCCCCTGCTCGGGCCGTCAACCGCCCGCGATGCGGTCGGGCAAGTCGTCGATTTCGCCCTTGATCCATTGTCGCAGGTCGGGCTGCAGCAGCAGATCGACTATGGCACCTACGCAAGGATCGGTGAAAAGATTATCGACCGCGGACAGTTCGGCGACACCCTGGATTCGATTCTGTATGAGAGCGCCGACAGTTACGCCCAAGCACGGTTAATTTACCTGCAAAACCGCCGCTACGAACTGGGCGAAGTCGCTGCAGATGGTTATATCGACCCCTATGCCGAGTAAACCGCGAGGAGATACCATGCCATTGACCCGCCCCATGTCCCGACGCTGCTTTATCGGCCAGTCGGTCGTTGCCAGTGGCGTGCTGCTGTCTGCTTTGCCAGCGCAGGCGGTGGGCCTTGATCAGGCCAAACAGCTGGTTGATCTGCTGGTCGCCGATGTGAATGCCGTCATCGCCTCGGGCAAGGACGAGGGGGGGATGCTGCGCGATTTCGAAACTATCTTTGCCCGCTACGCCGATGTGCCCACCATTGCCCGCTACGCGCTGGGCAATGATGCACGGTCTGCCAGCAACACCCAGCTGCAGGGCTTCACCACCGCTTTCCGCCGTTACATCGCCAACAAATACGGCCGCCGGTTCCGCGAATTTATCGGCGGCGCGATCGAGGTGAAAGAAGCCCGCGATGTGCCCAACGGGGTCGAAGTGGAAACAACTGCCATCCTGCAGGGCCAATCGCCGTTCCGCGTGGATTTTCAGGTGTCCGACCGCTCGGGTCAGGTGTTGTTCTTCAACATCATCATCGAGGGGATCAATATGCTGCTGTCCGAGCGGACCGAGATTCAGGCCATGCTGGACGCGCGCGGCGGCAATCTGGACCAGCTGATCGCGGAATTGCCACAAACCTGAGGGATCGGCACCGGCGTTGATGCAGGTGCCTCCGGCGGGGATATTTAGGGGCCAAAAGAATTGCAGGACCAGTCTTCCCCCTTCTTTTGGCCCTTAAATATCCCCGCCGGAGGCTTTGTCGGGTGTCACAAGTGCCAGCGGTTCCCGGTCAGTTCCCGTTCAAAATCGCATCCAGCGCATCATTGATCGCCCCCGGCGTGGCATCGCCTGTGCCGGGGGCGCCAAACGCATCCCGCAGCGCCTGATCAACCGCAGGATCGGTCGGCGCGCCGCCAGGTTCGCCCTGGACAATCGGCGCATTGAACGACCCGCCCCCGGTGGGTTCTGTCATTGGCAGGGGGGTGGGGTCCAGTCCAGCCAGCACGCGCACCATGGTTTCATGCCAGATTTCGGCAGGCAGCCCGCCGCCTGTGACCCCGGTCAAAGGGCTGTTGTCATCATATCCCATCCAGACCGCTGTCACATAATCGCCGGAAAAGCCCACAAACCACGCATCCCGCGCCCCTTGGGTGGTGCCGGTTTTGCCGGCAATCTGCCAGCCCTCAATCCGGGCGCGGGTGCCGGTGCCCTGCTCGACCACCTGATACATCATCCAGATCAGCTGCCGGGCCGCTGCTTCGCTGATCACCCGTTCACCAATCCCGCCGCCCGCGCCCATCATCGGTTCTGCATCGCCCTGCAGGCGCAATTCGACCAGCCCATAAGGCGTAACCGAGGACCCGCCGTTCAGGATGCCCGCATAGGCCCCGGTCATGTCGATCAGGGTGGATTCCGACGCGCCCAAAGCCAGCGCTGGCCCAGCCGCAAGATCCCCTGCAATCCCGAATGCCGCCGCCACCGTGCGCACATTATCCCGGCCCACCTGTTCCGAGATCCGCACAGCGGGAATATTCCGGCTTTCGGCCAAGGCTTGGGTCAGGCTGATGACGCCTTTGAACTCACGATCATAATTTTCGGGCCGGTAGGGGCCGGAGCCCGCGATATTGATCGTCAGCGGGCTATCGTCGACCATATCCAGCGGCGACATGCCCAGGTCAAGGGCGGTGGCATAGACAAAGGGCTTGAACGCCGACCCGGTCTGCCGCAACGCCTGCGTCGCCCGGTTGAACGCCCCCGACGCCCGCAAATCGCGCCCGCCAACCATCGCCCGTACCGCCCCATCC
>JANOMH010000631.1:0-1553 GCA_031420215.1 Rhodobacterales bacterium
CGGCATAGATGATCGCTGCAAGCGACAGAACAAAGGTCACCGCCATCAGCCCGACAATCAGGACCTTTGAAAACGCCTTAACCACCTCGAGAACCACGGCCCCCTTCTGGTGGCCCGTTTTTTCGGCATTCTGCAAGGTCAGATCCTTTTTGAAAACTAAGCAGAGATTCATGGGTCGTGCAACCACCCTGTTTCACGGGAGTTGTCCGACAGAAACGGGACGGTGCTGGCATTGACCGAACTCGTTATCTGATCATGGCATCACGATTTATTGCTGGCCCTGGCAGTGTTGCGGTAGCTTTGATCGAGCGTCATTACCGCCCCCATGTCGCCTCGAAAAACTGGCGGCGGGCGCCCGGCTTCGACGACAAGGCCCCCGAGCTTTGCTTCGCGGATGGCGGCGACACGCGCAACAAGATCGCCGCGCCGCGGTTATCTTTGACGCGAGCTTGTGACGCCTCCGACCGTCAGGCGAAAAGCAAAGGGGTTCGGCGATTGGTTCAAGTGGAAACCATGTGTCCTCAGTCTCGTGTTTTCCCGCCCGCCGACCACCTTCAACCCCGGCTTCAGCATTTCGCCCACGGCGTTCCCCCCGGCCCGCAGCGGCGAGTCGATCAGATGGGCGTAGCGCTGCGTGGCGCAGTTCGCCGGGGCGGCAGGCCACCAATCGCCCGCATCAGCCCGCCCAGTGCGGCCCGTTCCGTAATCGCAGCGCAGGGCGTGGTCTTGTCCTTGATCAACGCCCCGCGCAATGCAAAGGTCGGGTCAGTTTCGCCGACACCGGTTGCAATCGCATAGCGAAAGATCGTGCCGATGGTTGACCGCATCCGGCGGGCGGTTTGAAAGTTGCCCTTGGCCTCGACCTTGCGCAGGCATTTCAGGATCATCGGGGCGGTTATTTCATTAACCGGTTTGCGCCCGATGTCGGGTTTGACCATGTCGAGAATCCAGTTCTACTTTTCCAGCGTTGCCGGGGCGCGGCCCTCTTTCATAATCTTGGCCGGATATTTTTCGGCCACGCGCTCAACCGTCTGGGCCTTAGCCTCGCCTTCCATCAGGGCTTTGTGCTGCTTGAGGTCATTGGGGTCCGCGCCCTTGGCCAGATTGGCCCTTGCGGCATCACGGGCCTGCCGCGCCGCCGAAAGGCTGATCGCCGGGTAGCCCCGATCACCAGCAGTTTCTCTTTGCCATGGGTGCGGCACCTAAACCGCCACGACTTTGCCCCCGACGCTTTGACCAGCAGGAACAGCCCTTCAAAATCGGCCGCCTTGTAGGGTTTGTCGGAGGAGTGCAGCGACCGAATCTTTGCATCGCCAAAAACGCATCTGGGGGGTGCGTTTCACTTTCGCTTTGTCACCGGACCCCCGAACATATCCCCAATCTGAGGGTAAGCAGCCGGATCAGGCTGGACAACGTCGGATCAACATTGCGGCCAAAATCCTTTATATACAAGGGTTTGGTGGATGTCACCGGACGTTTTTGACATCGAAAATGGTGCCCCAGAGGTACTCACATTGACGAGGTAAATCACTGATACTATGAAACTAAATATC
>JANOMH010000632.1:0-5942 GCA_031420215.1 Rhodobacterales bacterium
CCGCGGTTCACCGGCACCAGATGCGGGGTGAACATGATCTGCACGGGGCGACCGGCCAGAGCTGAGAACTCCTGATCGAACTCGCCAAGATGGCGGTGTTTGCCGCCTTGGGAATAGCCCATCACATCTTCGGACCGCTCGGCAAACAGCATGTTTTCCTTCAAGCTGCGCCCCGCCCCGGAGACACCGTTTTTCAGATCGCAAATGATGTCATCCAGATCAATCAGGCCCTGTTCGATCAAGGGCCGCAATGCAAACTGCACGGTCGCGGCATTGCAACCCGTGCCCGCCACCAACCGCGCTGCCGCAATGTCCGAGCGGTAAAACTCGGTCAGGCCATAGACAGCCTCGGCCTGTAATTCCATCGCCACATGCGGCGCGCCGTACCATTTCTCGTATTCCAAAGGATCGCGCAGCCGGAAATCCGCGCCCAGATCGACCACTTTCACCGACCGGGGCAAGTCTTTGACCAACGCTTGCGACAATCCATGCGGCAAGGCACAAAACACCAGATCAACGCCTGCAAAATCAACGGTTTGCATCGTAGTCAGCACGGGCAAATCCAGATGCCGCAGATGCGGGAATACATCGCCCATGGCTTGGCCGGCCTTGCGGTCAGCGGTCAACGCCACGATGCGCATCCCACCATGCGTAGCGATCAGCCGGACCAACTCTGCCCCGGTATAGCCAGACGCCCCCAGAACCGCGACATTGAACATCGTAAACTCCCTGCTTCTCGCGGGATTTAAGCCCAAACCCGGCATTCTGCAACGCCCTCAGCCCGCGACAAACTCAATCTTGCGGCGCAAAAACTGCGTAGCCCGGTTCGACACGGTTTTCGGATTGCCCGTGGTCAGGAACATCGACTGCGTGCCCGACCCGATCATGGCCGGACGGCGCTGCAGATAATCAGCCAGGGATTCGGCCACCAGATTGGCTTGACTGAACACTTTCACATTCGGTCCGAGCGCATCCTGAAACACACTTTCCATCAGCGGATAATGCGTGCAGCCCAGCACGGCGGCATCCGGTTCCGGCATCTTGCGTTTCAGCGCCTCGACATGAGACCGCACCAGCGCCTCGGCCAGAATCATATCGCCATCTTCAATCGCATCGACGACACCACCACAGGCTTGCCCTTCGACATCGACGCCGACTGCGCGAAACGCCAGCTCGCGCTGAAATGCGCGCGACGCAACGGTCGTCGGGGTCGCAAACAGCGCCACATGCTTGACACCCACCTCGCGCGGGGGGGAGTTATCGCCCCATTGCCGTTCGGTCAGCGCCTCGATCAGCGGCACAAACACGCCCAACACCCGCTTGTCCTTGGGCACCCAGGCTTCCTGCATCCGCCGTAATGCAGCCGCAGAAGCCGTGTTGCAGGCAAGGATTACCAGATCGCAGCCCGCATCGAACAGGCGCTGGGTCGCCGCAGTCGTCAGGTTGAAAATATCATCCGCCGTGCGCACACCATAAGGCGCATGGGCATTGTCGCCCAGATAGACCAACGGCACGTCCGGCAACCGCCGGGCCACTGCATCCAGCACGGTCAACCCGCCAAGCCCGCTATCGAATATCCCGACTGCCATCGCGCGTCCTATGCTTTGCCTCAAACTCATGCCCCAGCCGAGACGCCTCGACCGGGATTGGAGACAGCTCATACGTCGCTTTGCGCAGGAAATCCATCAGCGCTTTGGGGTCCGACCTGTAGCTCGCAATCTTGTCTGCTGGCACAGGTTCGCCCACAACAACGCGGACGGATGTATTGATCCGGCTTTTGAATTCCCGGATCAGCATCCCCAGCCGCAGGGTCGAATGCACGTGGCTGGCAATCTGAAACAGCCGGGAATTATGTCCCTCATAGAACACCGGCACCACCACCGCGCCGGATTTCGCGATCATCTTGGCGGTAAAAGTCCGCCAACTCGGGTCCATCGGCTGGTCAAACGGTTTGGCGGCGGTTGACACCGTGCCGCCCGGAAACACGCCGATAGCGCCGCCCGCAGCCAGATAGCGCAATGCCTCGGTCCGGGTTTCCAGGTTCAACTTGGCGGCCTCTTTGGTCTCATCAAACGAAATCGGCAGAATCACCCGCTCCAGATCGGGGGAGCGGCGAAACACGGCGTTGGCCAGCACCCGGAAATCGCCGCCCCGGCGTTCCGACAGGATCCGCCCCATCATCAGCCCATCCAGAATACCGTAAGGATGGTTTGAGACCACGATCAGCGGGCCCTCGCGCGGGATATTTTCCAGCGATCCGCCGATGACATCCAGCGTCAGTCCGTAACGTTCCGGCAGGACATCCCAGAAATCCCGGCCACCCGCGACCTCTTCGGCGTAACCTTTGGCCCGGCGGATCAGCTTGAACCGGCCGGTGGCATTTTCCAGCACCCGGATCACCGCTCGCCCACCGCGCGTCGCCGCACTGCTGGCATAAGAAATATCGCGTGCGATCTGGCGCTGGCGCATGTTTCCCCTGAATGTTTGACCCCGGTATCCCGGAAATATCCGGGATCAGGACAGATAACCAGACCTCGTTTAAGACGACTTTATGACGACTCTGTGTCAGAAAGATCAAGGAATCCGTAACTGCTGCCACAGCCAGTATATTCCCCGCGCCAGCCCCGACAAAAATCTGACAACGATACGCGCCTCAGCCATAGTGCCCGCAGTTTGGTGGCAGAGGGGCAAAGAGCGAATGGATTGGGACAAACTGCGGATTTTTCACGCCGTCGCCGATGCGGGCAGCCTGACCCATGCCGGCGACACGCTGCACTTGTCGCAATCCGCCGTCAGCCGCCAGATCCGCAGCCTTGAGGAATCGCTCAATACCACCCTGTTCCACCGCCATGCCCGTGGCCTGATCCTGACCGAACAGGGCGAGTTGTTGTTCGAAGCCACCCGCAGCATGAACAAGCGCCTTGAAACCGCTGCCGCCCGGATCAGGGACAGCGAGGAGGAGGTGTTTGGCGAGTTGAGAGTCACTACCACCACTGGTTTCGGCACCCTCTGGCTCGCCCCGCGCCTGCCCAAATTGTTCGAACGCTACCCCGAGCTGAAAATCGACCTGATGCTGGAAGAGCGGGTGCTGGATCTGCCGATGCGTGAGGCCGATGTGGCGATCCGGATGAAGGAGCCGTCACAGGCCGACCTGATCCGCAAACGCCTGATGTCGGTGCGGATGCGGCTTTATGCGTCACAAGACTATGTCGCGCAAAACGGCACACTGGAGACAATCGAGGATATCAGCAAACACCGGCTGATCTGCCAGAACCCAGCCTCCGCTCAGGTGCAGGCCGGGGCTGCAATGGTGCAGACCCTGATGGCGCATGAAATTCCCAGCATGTTGACGGTGAACAACTACTACGGGGTACTGCAAGCCGTGCTGAACAACCTCGGCGTGGGCGTTCTGCCCGATTACGTGACCGAGGATTTCCCCGCCCTTGTCCGCATCCTGCCCGATTTCGAATCTGGCGAGGTGCCGGTGTTTCTGGCCTATCCCGAAGAGTTGCGCCAATCCAAACGCATCGCTGCCTTCCGCGATTTCGTGACTGAAGAAGTCATCGCCCATCGCCGCCGAATCCGGGACGCCGCTGAGTTTTCCTGAACCAATCGGTCAAATACCGGAAATGTCAGACAATTTTCCAGACCAAGCCATCTCGGCCAAAAGCCATGCACAAGACGCATAGCGGCATTGCTGTGAGCGGTATCAATTAGCCCTTGATTGGTCAGACACTGCTACCTATTTCTTCAATTGAAGGCGATGATGCTGATACGCTCATCATCTTCATACCTCCCTGTTGGACTTTGCCGGGCCCTTGTGCCCGGCACTTTTTTGCCCGATGCGGATCAGTGAAGAATTGCCTTGCGTCGGGCCTCAAGGAACGCGGCATCCTGCGGATTCGTCGCCAATTCAATCGCCCTGGCATAGGCCGCCAATGCTGCAGGTTTTTCGCCTTTGCGGGTCAGAACTTCGGCCAGTGCTGCGTAATAGGGCTGATATCCGTCTAGATCCGCTGCAACCTTGTGTAACTCGTGCAACGCCAGATCAAGCGCCCCTACTTCCGCCAGCGCTACGGCCCGGTTCACCGCCACAACCGGCGTCGGTTCCAGCCTCAAAAGCCGGTCATACAAAAGCACAATCTGCGCCCAGTCTGCCGCGTCGCCAATCACATGACAGGCGGCGATTGCGGCCTTGATCTGATAGGGGCCGGGGGCACCGCGCGTCAATGCCTGCTCCAGCAATCCCACGCCTTCATCAATCGCCCGGCTGTCCCACAGCCCCCGGTCCTGATCTGCCAAAGCCACCATCAGGCCGCGTTCATTCACCCTTGCCCGCGCCCGGGCATGGGTGATCAACATCAGCGCCAGCGCGCCCTCGACCTCGGGATCAGCAGGGCGCAGCGCATTCACCATCCGCGCCTGATAAATCGCCTCTTTACACAAGTCCCGCGCCAACAGCGGCCCGCGCGTATAGCCGGTGTTGAAAATCAGATAGATCACGCTCAGCACAGCGGTCAATCGGGCGGACCACTCCTCTGGTCCGGGCACGACAAAGGGTATCCCCGCCTGCGCGATCTTGGCCTTGGCCCGGCTCAACCGTTGGCCCATCGTGGTTTCCTGATCCAGGAAATTCGCCGCAATCTCGGCCGTGGTCAGCCCGCACAAAGTCCTTAACGTCAGCGCTACCTGTGATTTCGGCTCCAAAGCTGGATGGCAACAGGTAAAAATCAGCCTTAACCGCTCATCGGCAATCATTTCGGGCGCCGTCTCATCGGCCTCAGCGCCGGCCGGCCGGGCCAGATCGGCGGCGTGGCGACCCTCGCGCGCAAACTCCCGCAACCGGTCAATCGCCTTGCGCAGGGCCACGCGCAATAACCAGCCCTGCGGTGAATGCGGCACCCCCGCGCGACCCCAATGGATCAGGGCCGAAGCAGACGCCTCCTGCAACGCCTCCTCGGCCAGTTGGAAATCACGCAAGCGGGCAATCAATGCCGCCAACAGCCGCCCCCGGTCGGCCCGCATCACGGCGTCCAGCGCCTGGGATACGGACTTGGCAGGGGCGGTGTCGGCCAACTCAGGCGCCTGCCTGATCATACACCATGACAGGGCGTAACTCGATTGACCCATGCGCCGCCGAAGGGATCATGGCCGCATATTTCATCGCAGTGTCCAGGTCCGGCACTTCCATCAGATAATAGCCGCCCAAATGTTCCTTGGTTTCAGCAAACGGACCGTCCATGGTTTCCACCTTGCCACCACGCAGACGCAAAGTCGTCGCCGCATCAG
Source organism: Rhodobacterales bacterium (assembly GCA_031420215.1). Taxonomy (GTDB): domain Bacteria; phylum Pseudomonadota; class Alphaproteobacteria; order Rhodobacterales; family Rhodobacteraceae; genus JANOMH01. Next base: position 5,290 of record JANOMH010000632.1, read on the forward strand.
TGCCGTGCAACCCGTCACCTGCAACGAATGCGCCGTTTTCTTTCAGAAACTTGGTAAAGGCGAAATACTCATCCATCCACGCCTTGAATTCAGGCGTGCCATAGGCGGGGCCAGAGTTGGGGGCGGCATAGATCAAAGCCATATATTGCATGTCAGTTGTCCTTGTCAGGGTTGAGTGTCAGGCCGAAATGACCGTCCACAAGATGTAAAGCGAAGCGCCCAGCGTCACGATATGGGTGCCGACGGCTCCGGCAATCCGCAAAGAGCTGTTGGGGTTGGACACCGAAATACCAAACGGATGGATCAGCCGGGATACAATCAACACTCCCCCCAGCCCGTGCATCCAGCCAGCGCCAAGCCCGCTGACCTCGGCCAACCCCATCAGGATAAGCGCGAGCGGCACATTTTCCATCAGATTGCCATGACGGCGGATGATTGCTGCCATCTCGGGCTGCCCCCCGTCGCCATGCAGAATTTTGTATTTGCCCCGGTTGATGCTGACATAATTGGACAGCACAACCGCCCAAACGCCAATCAGGGCGGCGTAGAGGGCTGTGACTTGCAGGGTCATGAACGTCTCCTTGTCATTGCAGATACTCCAAGGACGCCCCCGGTTTGCCAATTTCGACATCGGCGCGAAAATATTCTTTCTG
>JANOMH010000633.1:0-2352 GCA_031420215.1 Rhodobacterales bacterium
TGGACCAAACCCATCGTGATTGGCCGCCATGCCTTTGGCGATCAATACCGCGCCACTGATTTCCGCTTTCCGGGGGCGGGCAAACTGACGATGAAATTCGTTGGTGATGACGGAACCACCATCGAACGCGACGTCTATTCCGCCCCGTCGGCAGGCGTCTACATGGGCATGTATAACCTTGATGACAGCATCACCGATTTTGCCCGTGCGTCACTGAACTACGGCCTGAATATCGGCTGGCCGGTTTATCTGTCGACCAAGAACACGATTCTGAAAGCCTATGATGGCCGTTTCAAGGATCTGTTCCAAAAGGTGTACGAAGAAGAATTCGAGGCCGCATACAAGAAAAAGTCCATCACTTACGAACACCGCCTGATCGACGATATGGTGGCCAGTTCGATGAAATGGGCCGGCGGCTATGTCTGGGCCTGCAAGAACTATGACGGCGATGTGCAGTCCGATCTGGTGGCGCAAGGGTTCGGTTCACTGGGCATGATGACCTCTGTGCTGATGACCCCCGATGGCAAAATTGTCGAGGCCGAGGCCGCGCATGGCACCGTTACCCGCCACTTCCGCCAGCACCAAAAGGGTCAGGCGACATCGACCAACTCGGTCGCGTCGATCTATGCCTGGACCGGAGGCCTCAAGCACCGGGCAAAGTTGGATGATAATGCGCAATTGCTGCGATTTGCCGAGACGCTGGAGAAAGTCACCGTCGATACAGTCGAGGATGGCTGGATGACCAAGGATCTGGCGCTGCTCGTCGGTCCTGATCAGAAATGGCTGACCACGATGGGTTATCTGGAAAAAGTCGACGAATATCTGAATAAGGCTTTAGTCGGCTGACCCTTTACGCAACACCATGTGACGGGACCGGCCAAAACTCCGGTCCCGTTTCCGTTTTGTCGCTGCCAATCCAGGCGCAGCGGCGGGAACCCTGTTCCCATCAGCGAGTTAATCCATCACATCGACGTCATGCCCGACGTTGTCACCGTGAAGGAAATCCTATGAACAGCATTATTTATCTCGTCGGCCTTGTGGTCGTCGTTCTGTTTATCTTGTCATTCGTCGGCCTGCGTTAAGCGCGCCAGAAAGGACATTGAAAATGGAACGGACCGAAACCATGACCCGCGCATCTGCGCCTGACGTAACAAATGACCGCAGCTACATCGATTGGGCGGCCATCCTTGGAGGCGCGGTTGTCGCCACAGCTATTGCCACCGTCTTTACCACGTTTGGCGCGGCACTCGGACTGTCGGCCATCTCTGCCGACCCGGGCGAGGGGTCATTCAACTTTGCCATCATCCTCAGCGGCATCTGGGTCGTGGTGACCCTGGTCGCGAGCTATGCCGCTGGCGGATACATCGCCGGCCGTATGCGCCGCAGGGTCGATCAGGCCAGCGCTGATGAAGTCATGGCGCGGGACATGATCAACGGTCTCGTCGTTTGGGGTGTGGGAATGGTGATCGGTGCGATGTTGCTGACGAATGCCGCCACATCCGCCATATCCGCAGTTGGCACTGCCGCCGGTACTGTGGCAACTGCGGCTGGATCAGCCGTGGGCGGGGCCGCTGAAGGTGCGATTGCCGCTGCCGGCGCGATGATCCCCGACAGTGTCACCGCCGATCCGATGGGCTTTGTGACCAGCAGCCTGCTGCGCCCCGCCGCCGCCGACCCGCTTACCGCGACACCAGAGGCGCTAAAGGCTGATGCTGGCGCTATCCTTGCCAATGTCGTCGCAACCGGCGAGATTTCGGATGCAGAGCGGGCCTATCTGGAATCGGCTGTTGCTGCCCAGACCGGCCTGCCCCCTGCCGATATCACCGCCCGTGTTGACGCCGCGATTGCCGCCGCACAGACCGCCCGTGAAGAGGCCGCCCAGTTTGCCGCCGAAGCCGAGCAAATGGCCATTGATCTGGCCGAAACCGCGCGGGTCAGCGGGATCTTGACTGCATTCCTGCTGGCCGCAACCGCTCTGGTCGCTGCCGCGACCGCCGGAATCGCTGCCGTACGCGGTGGTCGTCATCGTGATGAGGGTCGGTTATTTGGTGGCTTTGCGTACAGAGTCTAGTCACCCGAATCACGCGGCAAAGGCCCCTCCGCCCCGGTTGGGGCCTTTGTACATCTGATACTGACATCACGCGCATCCCTTTCCCTCTGGCTTTTTCTGCGGATGCACGGTAAGCCGCGCGCAATCCCAGAAAAGGCAGCCCCATGGATATCCGCAATATTGCGATCATCGCCCACGTTGACCACGGCAAGACGACGCTCGTGGACGAAATGCTCAAGCAATCCGGCGAATTTCGCGAGAACCAAGCTGTCGCTGAGCGGGCGATGGACAGCAATGATATC
>JANOMH010000634.1:0-3995 GCA_031420215.1 Rhodobacterales bacterium
TCACCCAGATCATCATCAGCCACAAGCTGAACGAAATTGGCCGGGTGGCCGACCGGATCACCATATTACGCGATGGGGCCACGGTCTCGACCCTGACCAAATCCGAGATTTCAGAGGACCGCATCATTCGCGACATGGTTGGCCGTGATATGGCCCATCGCTTTCCCGACCGGACCCCGCAGATTGGCGAGACTCTGCTGGAGGTGCGCGGCTGGAATGTCTGGCACCCTGACCAAAAAGACCGCCAGATGATCCGCGATGCCGCCTTTCATGTGAAAAAGGGTGAGATTGTCGGGATTGCTGGCCTGATGGGCGCGGGGCGCACGGAACTGGCAATGAGCTTGTTTGGCCGCAGCTATGGCCGCAATATCTCGGGTCAGGTGCAGATCGGCGGTAAACCTGCCGACACCTCGACCGTGGCCCGCGCCATTGATGCCGGTCTGGCCTATGTGACCGAGGACCGCAAAGTGCTGGGGCTGGTGTTGGAAGAGCCGATTGTGCGCAACATCACTTTGGCCAACCTGCCGGGCGTGTCGAACAACGGTGTGCTCAGTTTGCGGCGCGAAACGCAGGTGGCGGAAGAATACCGCCGGGCGATGAATATCCGCACCCCCAGCGTGGCGCAAAAAGTGGTCAACCTGTCGGGCGGCAATCAGCAAAAGGTGGTCTTGTCAAAATGGCTGTTCACCAATCCACAGGTGCTTATTCTGGACGAGCCAACCCGCGGCATTGACGTTGGTGCAAAGTTCGAGATTTACGGCATCATGAACGAATTGGCCGCCCAGGGGCGCGGCGTGGTCATGATCAGCTCTGAAATGCCCGAGCTTCTGGGCATGTGTGACCGGATATATGTCATGAACGAAGGGCGGATCGTTGGCGAATTGTCGCGGGCCGAGGCCAGTCAGGAGCGCATCATGGCGCTGATCCTGCAAAGTGAAGGAAAAGCGGCATGAGCGACAAGAAATCCGGCCTGGGTGATCAGTTAGGCGGCCATTTGCGCGAAAACGGCATGCTGATGGCTCTTGTGGCGATTGTGGTCTTTTTTCTGGTGGTGGTCCGCGTCCGCGAGGATGTCGACTTTCTGTCGGCGCAGAACATTACAAACCTGTTCTTGCAGAACTCTTATGTGATCATCATGGCGCTGGGGATGCTGTTGGTCATTGTCGCAGGCCACATCGACTTGTCCGTGGGTTCGGTCGTCGGATTTGTCGGTGCCGTGGCGGCGGTGCTGACGGTGAACCTTGACTGGCCGGTCTGGGCCGTGGTGCCAAGCTGTCTGGTTGTCGGGTTGCTGATCGGTGCAGCGCAGGGCTATTGGGTAGCCTATTGGCGCATCCCGTCGTTCATCGTGACTTTGGCCGGCATGCTGGTGTTTCGTGGCCTCACACTCTGGCTGTTGGCTGGTCAAAACATCGGGCCATTTCCAAAAGAGTTTCAGGCGCTTTCGACCGGGTTTGTGCCCGATGTGTTCGCTATCGACAAACCGAACATGACCGCCCTGGTGCTGGTCTGCATTTGCGCCATTGCGATTGTGGTGTTGGGCTGGCGCGCACGGACGCGGGATGCGGCGTTTGGCACCATTCCCGAACCGATGACCATTTTTGCCCTGCGCAATCTGGTTGTGACTGCGGCGCTGATCTTTGTGGGCTACAAGCTGGCCAGCTTTCGCGGTTTGCCGAACGTGGTGATCATTCTGACCGTGCTGACCGTGCTGTATGCGTTTTTCACCGAAAACATGACAACGGGCCGTCGCATCTATGCGCTTGGCGGCAATGAAAAAGCGGCCCGGCTTTCGGGGATCAAGACTGAGCGGCTGGTTTTCCTGACATTCTGCAACATGGGCGTTCTGGCGGCGCTGGCGGGCATGATCGTCGCGGCGCGGCTGAACTCCTCGACCCCAAAGGCCGGCGCCGGGTTTGAACTTGATGTCATTGCCGCTGTGTTCATTGGCGGGGCGTCAATGTCGGGCGGGGTGGGCAAGATATTGGGCGCTGTGGTGGGCGCGCTGATCATGGGTGTCATGAACAACGGCATGTCCATTCTGAGCATCGGCATTGATTATCAGCAGGTGATCAAAGGTCTGGTCCTGTTGGCTGCCGTGATTTTTGATGTCTATAACAAATCGAAATAGATCGGATTTCCCCGCAGCAGTGTCGCACCGGCAACCAAAGCGGGCTGAACTACTGTAAAGCGGCTTGCTTTTGATGTGAATCAGCAGTGCCGCTTTATCTTTTTGTCTTGACGCGCATTTTATCCCAAAAACCGCTTCGCACTTTTTGGTATGCGCTCTATATCCGTTCAATGATCACAGCGATGCCTTGCCCGCCACCGATACACATGGTTGCAAGGCCGTAACGCCCGCCGCACCGAAGCAGCTCATAGGCCAGTTTGACCAGGATGATCGCGCCCGATCCCCCAACCGGGTGGCCCAGTGCCACCGCCCCGCCATTGGGGTTGACCCTGTCGGCGCGAAACCCAAGATCGGCTGACACGGCACAGGCTTGGGCGGCGAAGGCCTCGTTCGATTCGATCACGTCAAGGTCGGACACGGCCAGCCCCGCGCGGGCCAGTGCCTGACGGGTTGCCGGCACCGGGCCAAGGCCCATGACATCGGGCGCAACGCCGCCAAGCCCATAGGCAACGATCCGCGCCAGTGGCTTCACCCCGCGTGCCGCTGCCACCTCTGCCGCCATCAGGATCACGGCTGCTGCCCCATCATTGATCCCACTGGCATTGCCTGCCGTGACAGTGCCGTCCTTGCGGAATGCCGGGCGGAGTTTTGACAGCTCGTCGGGGGTGATATCCGGGCGGATGTGTTCGTCGGTGTCAAAGACAACCTCGGTCCGGCCCCGTTTCACCGTCAGCGGCAGGATCTGGCTGGCAAAGCGTCCGTCAGCTATTGCGCGACCGGCGCGATGGTGGGATTCCAGCGCGAAGGCGTCCTGCGCGGCGCGGCTGATCTGGCCCCGCGCGGCCAGGTTTTCTGCCGTGATCCCCATATGACCATTGCCGAACGGATCGTGCAGCGCGCCCAGCATCATGTCGACCGCGACCACATCGCCCATTTTTTGCCCGGAGCGCAGGGTGGTCAGCAGATGCCCGGCCCGGCTCATCGATTCCGCCCCGCCGGCCAGTGTGATATCGGCATGGCCCAGCATGATCTGTTCCGCCGCGGTCACTACCGCCTGCAGGCCAGAGCCACACAGCCGGTTCAATGTCAGCGCCGGGGCCGTATCCGGCACGCCCGCCCGTAACGCCGCGACACGGGCCAGATACATATCCTCGGGGGCCGTATGGATGACGTGGCCAAAGACGGATTGCTCGATGTCCGCCCCGGTCAACCCGGCCCGCGCGATAGCCTCGCGCCCGACAGCGGCACCAAGGTCACAGGGCGAAATGCCCGCCAGCGATCCGCCAAAATCGCCAATCGCCGTGCGGACCCCGGAGGCGATAACAACAGAACGGGACATAGGATTTCCTTTCAGGTTCAAAGCGCAGACCCATCAATGATAGCAGTGGCGCGTGCGGCAAAGCGTGCGGCCAGATGCCCGTGGTTGGCCGCATCTGCGGCAGCAGCCGTTCCGCTGCGGACGCGGTCGGCGATCCCCAGAAAAATCACCGCAAACCGGAACAGGGCAAAGACCTTGTGGAATGGCAGCAGCGCTGCCGTGTCGGGCCGGGCCACCCTGTAGCGGGCGACCACCGCTTCTTCGGGTGGCAATCCAAGCGTCACCAGATCAAGGCCCAGCAGGCCACCATATTCGTCAGGCGCGGAATGCCAGGGCATGACGCAAAACCCCAGATCGGCCAGCGGGTGGCCCAGCGTGGACAGCTCCCAGTCAAGGATCGCTACAACGCGCGGTTCGGTGGGATGAAAGATCAAGTTGCCCATCCGAAAATCGCCATGTGCCAGCCTGACCGCCCCATCATCGGCCGGCATGTTGGCCGCCAACCAATCTGCAAGCCGGTCCAGATCGGGGATCGGATCACTGGCC
>JANOMH010000635.1:0-1967 GCA_031420215.1 Rhodobacterales bacterium
GCGGCCCTGCGCGAGGCGGAGGAAGAGGCCGGGTTGACTGACCTGACCCTGCGCCCGATGTTTTCGATCTATCCCAGTCCGGGGTCCAGTACCGACCATTTCTATTGTTATCTGGGGCTGACCGACCTGCCCGAACTGGGCAGCTACTCCGGCGGGCTGGCAGATGAGGCCGAGGATTTGCGCCTGCATGTGCTGGCGTTTGGGGCGGCGATGGCGTTGCTGGATTCGGGCGAGATCAATGCCGGGCCGCTGGTGGCGATGCTGTTGTGGCTGGCGCGGGAGCGGGCGGGATTGTGAAAGGTCGACCTATATGTTGACCCTTCTGAGACGTTGTTTCGCGGTTCTAAACTGGGTCGAATGAGACTTGCGATGAACCGTCGTGACTTGGCCGAACATGCCGCAGAAGTCCGTGCGGTTCTTGAAAAGACATGGCGATGTCCGATTGGATGAACATCAAGCCAGTTGGGGTGTGAAATCACGCACCCTACGAAGGTGAAGTGGCCTTGCAACAAAAGCTCCAATGCCCGGAATCAAGGCGCGTAGCGCCGCCGGGCAGCGCCTGACCGCCCCATCGGTCGGGCGCTTCTGCAGCAGCGGGGCCTAGAATATCTACAGCAGTGGCGGTACTATAAAGCTCTGCAGAACCCGCATTGCCGCGCCCACCCGGCGGTCAGGCGCTGCCCTGTGCCCGTTGTTGCGGTTGTGGCCGGGGACTTCATGTGGTTTTGGCCAAAACGATTGCAAGCTTGTCGAAAGCCTGATTCCAGCCGCCACCGCCTGCGGACCCCTCGGGCACGCCGACATGGACCATGGTCATGGTGGTTTTTCCGCTGGCCTCGCTCAGCTCGACGATCACTTCGGTAATGTCTGGATGGCCACTTGGCATACCCATGCTTTGCGGTGAAATGAGTGTGCCATCTGCGTCGCACATGCTCTCGGTGTAGACGAGACGAGATGGACTGATGACCTCTTTATAGACGCCAATGAACCACATGGTCATATTGCGCTGGGGCGATTTCATTTCCATGCAGATTTTGCGGGTTCCGCCGACCACCACGTCCATCTGAGCTGTCGGCACTGTCATCCCCATCGGCCCATACCATTGCCGGAAGAGGTCGGCATCGGTCCACATTTGCCAGACGGCGCCAATAGGCGCATCAAACTCGCGGTTTATCTTGACCCAGTTCTGACCTTCACTCATCTGGTTGTCCCTATCTTTTGTTCAGTAAACTATCCAGCACGTCAAACCGTGCCTCCCAAATGTGCCGATACTGGTTGGTCCAGCTTGCAACAGCCTGAAGCGGTTGTACGTTCAATGTGCAAGGACGGAACTGCGCATCCTTTCCCCTGATGACCAATCCGGCCTGTTCCAACACCCGGATATGCTTCGATATGGCCGGCAGGCTCATCTCGAATGGTGCAGCCAAGGCATTCACTGTCGCTTCACCCTGCACCAATCGCGCCAAAATCGCCCGTCGTGTGGGGTTGGCCAATGCGGCGAAAGTTGCATCAAGTTGATCAATCTCGGTCATGAATCAACTAATAAACTAACTGGTTAATTAAGCAAGTGGTTTAATTTACCAGCCGGGCAGCGCCTGACCGCCCCCCCCCCATTCGACTATCGGGGGCAGGCGCTTCTGTAGCAGCGGTGCCTCGAAGGTCTACGGGAGTGGCGGCACCATAAAGCTTTGCAGAACCAACGAAGCTGCGCCCACCCGGCGGTCAGGCGCTGCCCTGTGCTGGTATGCATTGCCCAAGGCCGTCCATGACTTGAGTTCGCCGCCCCGGCCCCCTAAACAGGTTGCAACAGCAATAAAGGCCAGTCCCATGCAGATCAAACCCGACCTTGCCGCCACTGTGGGCAACACCCCGCTGATCCGGCTGAAGGCCGCCTCGGAACTGACCGGGTGCGAGATCCTGGGCAAGGCCGAGTTCATGAACCCCGGCCAGTCGGTCAAGGACCGCGC
>JANOMH010000636.1:0-6692 GCA_031420215.1 Rhodobacterales bacterium
CATCGTTTATCACTGGGTCAGTTCTGACGGCGAACAATACGGCTGCGGCACTTACCCCACGACTTGGGTTCAGCACTATGTCGATATGGAATACTTACGCGTTGACCCGGTGGTTATCGGTTGTTTTCAGCGGTTTCATCCGGTGGACTGGAAAAAACTCGATTGGACGGGCAAAGCTGCACGGGCGTTTCAGCAGGATGCTATCGCGCATGGGGTCGGCAATCAGGGATTTTCCATCCCGATTCGCGGACCCAATGGCCAGTTTGCGCTGTTTACCGTCTCGCATAACTGTGCCGATCCGGACTGGGCCACGTTCACGAAGGCGCATCAACGGGAACTGATCCTGATCGCACATTACTTTAACCTTAAAGCGATGGAGTTCGAAAAGAACCGCGTTCCGGACCCGGCGCGCGGATTGTCCCCGCGCGAGATTGATACTCTGACGTTTTTGGCGATGGGGTATAGCCGGGGTCAGGTGGCTGATATGTTGTCGATTTCTGAACATACTTTGCGGGCTTACGTCGAAAGCGCCCGGTTCAAGCTGGGCGCGATGAATACCACTCACGCCGTCGCCCGCGCCATTACCGAAGGGCTGATCATCATCGGCACCACATCGCGCGGTGCACCCGGCGACTGGCCGGGCCGGGCTGAGCATCTGAGTGCCGTGCAGGCGCGTTAACCCCGTTGTAACCAATAAAATCCGGTCCCCTAGGCAGTTGTTAACCGGTCTTGCCGTAGCGTCCGGTCCCATCGGACATCTGTTAGAACTGCGATGGGGGCAACCATGCTGCGCTACATTCACGCCAACGAACTTCATATGTTTCCGGTCCTGCGCGACAGTATGTTCCGCGACCGGGCCGACCAGTTTCACACCCGGTTAGGTTGGGATGTGCAGGTTGACGTCAATGGCTGGGAGAAGGACGATTATGACGACCTGAACCCGCTTTATGTGATCTGGGAGGGGCCGGGCGGACGCCACGGCGGGTCGATGCGATTCCTGCCGACTACCGGGCGGACCATGGTCAATGAGCACTTTCTGAACCTGACCGACGGGGTGGCGATCCGCAGCCCATTCATTTGGGAATGCACCCGGTTCTGTCTGGCACCGCAGTCTGACAGTCGCGTCGCGGCGGCCCTGATGCTGGCTGGGGGCGAGTTGATGCGCGCGTTCCATCTGACCCACTTTGTTGGTGTATTTGATGCGAAGATGGTGCGGATCTACCGGATGATCGGGGCAGTTCCTGACGTGCTTGGTTCCTCCGGGGCGGGCCGCGACCAGATCAGCGTCGGGCTTTGGGCCTATTCCCATGCGGACCGTGCCCGGGTGCTGATCCGGGCCGGCTTATCCTCGGCTGTGTCCGAGGCATGGTTTGACCGGGCATTTGGCCCAATCCCCGAGATGCAAATGAGCGCCTGAGGACTGGTTCCTGCCGCGACCTGCGGATAGGGTCGCGGCATGAACGCCCCCGCCCTTACTTTTTCCCCCGATCAGGCCGATGCCTGGGATGCGCTGGCCAACGCGCTGCGCCAATCTGGTGTTGATCTGGACGATTCTCTGCTGACCCCATCGCAAACCGATACTTCCAGCGTGATGGCAGTGATCGGCAAGGCGGGGTCAGGCAAGACCATGTTATTGGCCGCTTTATTCCGCGCCCTCAAAGACGCAGGCGTTGAAATCGTGTCGGGCGACTGGGAAGGCAAGCGCCGCAAAGATCGCCGGACCCTGGCGATTCTGGCCCCGACCAACAAGGCCGCATCAGTGTTGCGCAACCAAGGGGTGCCCGCGACCACGATTCACCGCATCCTCTATACGCCGGTCTATGACCCGCAATATGAAGAGGTCGCCGAATGGCTTGCGGGTCAAGGCGACCGTCCGGTGATTGAGGGGTTGACCGATATTGCCCTTGACCGGGCGTTTACCTCGTATCAGACTTTCACCTCAATCCCCGCCGCCTTGGCCTCGGCGGGGTTGCGCGGGTCGGATTTCATCACCGGCTGGTCGCGCCGGGATGAGCCGCTGGATATTGGGTTTGTCGATGAATCCAGCATGCTGGACGAAAAACAATTCAATGATCTCAAAGAGATATTCCCGACCCTGCTGTTGTTCGGCGACCCGGCCCAGCTGCCCCCGGTGCAATCAACCGGCGGCATGGTATTCGAAACCCTGCCCCCGGCCCGCATCCTGACGCTGTCGCGCATTCACCGGCAGGATGCGGATAACCCGATCCTTGATCTGGCCCATGCGCTTGGCGACCCTGACCTGACCTTTGACCGGTTTGAGCGGATGATCGAAGACGCCGCCCGCCGTGACCCCCGCGTCGTGATTGCCCAGCGGGTCGAGGCCGATCTGATGGCCCGCTCTCCGGTTTTGGTCTGGCGCAACGTGACCCGGATCAAGCTGATCCATGCGTTTCGGGCCGCATTCAACGCCCCCGCCGACGCGCTGCTGCCGGGCGAGCCATTGATTTGCGACGGAATCGAATTGCCCCTGAAACACCGCAAAAAGCGGTTGGACCTTGAGGCGCGGGGGCTGATCAAGGGCGCACAGGTGATTTATCTGGGCCGTGGCCGCAAGGATGGGTTTTCGCGGTTGCATGTGCTGGGGGCCGAGGATCCGCAGGTGTCGGCCGCATCGATTGTGAAAATCGAACAGGAAGGCGATGACGAGCCTTTCGTGCCCTTTGCCGCCAAGATGGGGGCCACATTCCTGCATGGGGCTGCGGTGACGATCCACAAAGCCCAAGGTAGTCAATGGGATACGGTGCAGGTTTTTGCCCCTGATCTTTTGATCGCCGCCCGGATGGGCCGCATCGAAGCAGGCCAACCCCTGTGGAAACGGCTGGCTTACGTGGCCATAACCCGGGCCGAACGAGAACTCCGCTGGGTTGTCCGCCCGGCCTTGGCCAAACCGAAACTGGCGCTGGGGGTCGATGACCTTGAAGTCCCCGTAACCGCATTGATCTTGCAAGGAGACGAGATATGAAGACCGCGATTGTAACCGGCGCAAGTTCTGGCATTGGCCGGGCTGTGGCAGAAAAATTCCTGGCGCAGGGCTGGACCGTTGGCCTGATCGCCCGGCGGGCCGAGCCGCTAAAGGCAATAGCGGCGCAGAATGCCAATGCCGTGGCCCTGCCCTGTGATGTCACTGACGAACATCAGGTCGCGGCTGCATTCGCTGATTTCAAGGCCAAGATCGGGCGGCTGGATGTGCTGTTCAACAATGCGGGTGTGTTCACGCCACCTGCTCCGATCGACGAAATTCCGGTGGCCGACTGGAACAGAGCTGTGTCGGTCAACCTGACCGGCATGTTCCTGTCCGCCCGCGCCGCATTCGGCATGATGCGGCATCAGACCCCGCAAGGGGGCCGCATCATTAACAACGGCTCAATCTCTGCCTATGCCCCGCGCGAAGGGTCGGTAACCTATACCACCACCAAACATGGGGTGACCGGCCTGACCAAGACCCTGGCCTATGATGGCCGTGCCTTTGACATCGCCTGTGGTCAGATCGATATTGGCAATGCAAGGACCGAGATGGTCGAGGAAATGCTGATCCGGGAAAAGGCCGCTGGTCGGGCGACACCATTCACCATGGATGTAGGTCTGGTGGCGGACGCCGTTTTGCGCATGGCCGAATTGCCGCCCGAGGCGAATGTGCTGTTCCAGACCATCATGGCGACGAAAATGCCGTTTGTCGGGCGGGGTTAGGCGACTGGGACCAAGACCAAGTTCCTTCGAAGGAACTTGGTAACTTTCTTGGAAGAAAGTTGCGCCGCACTTAGCGGAACTGCTCGACCGCATCTTCCCAGGTCCTGATCCCGGCCCGCGGCGACTGGACCAGCACCGCCATATTGCCGGGCTTATGCTCGTTGCGCCGCATTTTGGTATGCGCCGCGGGGATTTGCGCCCAGCTGAACACCTCTGACATACAGGGATCCAGTCTGCGCGCCAGCATCAGGTCATTGGCTGCACTGGCCTGTTTGAGGTTGGCAAAATGTGATCCCTGCACCCGTTTCTGATGCATCCACAAATAGCGGGCATCCAGCGTCAGGTTGTAGCCGCTGGTGCCGGCACAAATCACCACCATGCCGCCACGTTTGACGACAAGGTTTGACACCGGGAATGTCGATTCGCCGGGATGTTCAAAGACGATATCGACGTTGACGCCCTTGCCGGTGATGGCCCAGATCGCCTTGCCGAACCGCCGCGCCTCGGCCAGCCAATCCTTGTATTCGGGGGAATTGACCACGGGCATTTGGCCCCAGCAATTGAAATCCTTGCGGTTGATCACGCCTTTGGCCCCCAGCGACATCACGAACTCGCGCTTGTCCTCGTCGCTGATCACCCCGATGGCATGGCCGCCTGCGGTATTGATCAGCTGGATCGCATAGGAGCCAAGGCCGCCCGACGCGCCCCAGACCAGCACATTCTGGCTGGGCCGCAATTCATGCGGTGTATGGCCGAACAGCATCCGGTAGGCGGTGGCCAGCGTGAGGGTGTAGCAGGCGGATTCTTCCCAGGTCAGGTGCTGCGGCCGCTTCATCAATTGCTGGCTTTGGACGCAGGTGAACTGGGCGAATGACCCGTCGGGGGTTTCATAGCCCCAGATCCGCTGCGATTCCGAAAACATCGGGTCGCCTCCGTTGCATTCCTCGTCGTCGCCATCGTCTTGATTGCAGTGGATGACCACCTCGTCGCCGACCTTCCAGCGCTTGACCTTGTCGCCCACCGCCCAGACCACGCCCGCGGCATCAGAGCCTGCGATATGGTAGGGTTGGCCATGGATATCAAACGGGCTGACCGGAATGCCAAGGCCCGCCCAGACGCCGTTGTAATTGACGCCCGCCGCCATCACCATGACCAACACTTCTGTGCTGTCAGGGCGGGGGGTGTTCACCACCTCGACCACAAACGCCTGTTCCGGTTCACCATGCCGTTCGCGCCGGATGGTCCAGGCATACATTTGCGCGGGCACATGGCCCAAGGGGGGTATTTCGCCCACCGGATACAGGTCTTGGATCGGCGTCATCGGGGTGGGGCTGTCGTGTTGGTCAAGCGCCATCATGCTGTTCATCTGCGGCCTCTTCACATGCCGCACTGCAACAAGCGGACGGCTGTGGATGCAGCATTACGAAGACAGAAGAAACTTTGCAATAGTATTGATGCGATATTTTGTAATTTTATTGCTTTGCAACCGCAGCATGAAAATGATGCTCGATGGAATTGGCGTAGAAGCCCAAGACATCGGCAGACCCTTCAGCCACGCTGACCTGATCGCCATCAACCGACACCAGATCGCGTTTGCGCAATATCTCCAGCGCATCCGCCGTAATCGTCGCCGGAATCCGCCGCGGCAGGGTCATACCGGCCCCGGCCAGCTGTGCCACGGCTGTGGTGACATGGGCGGTCAACCCCTGCACCGTGGTTTCACCCGCCAGCAGGAACCGCGCCACCAGGGGCACTGGCAGCACCGGGATCACTGCATTGATCCGGGCCATTAGTTCGGCGGCGACTGCTTCGGTCGGATCGCCGGTGCTGCCGACGATGAATTCGGCCAAAGACAGAGGGGTGCCAAAGCCGACCGAGGCAGTGCCGAACCGTTTGAACTGCCCGGTGATCCGTTGCCCGACATGCCATAAAGTGCCGCTGATCACGGTCATCAGCGGCGGACGGAACCGGCGGACCCCAGATTTATCGGCGGCGATCAGGAACTTATCCTCTAATATCCGGTCATAGTTCAGCGCCACCGGCATGAAAATCACATCCCGGCCGCCGGGCGCATAGCCTTCGACAATGTAGTTCAGCAACCCGAGTTTCGGCGGCGCTGACCGCCCTGTCAGGCTAAGCCCGCCTTCGGGGAAAACGGCCTGTGTCACGCCTGCCGCAGTGGCCATCTGCACATAGCGGGCCAGCACTTTGCGATACAGTTTGCCGCGCGACCGGCGCCGGATGAAATAGGCCCCCAGCGCCCGGATGATCCACGACAGCGGCCAGATCCGGGCCCATTCGCCCACGGCATAAGACAGCGCGCCCTGCCCGGACACGAGGTAAGGCACCAGCATGTAATCGATATTACTCCGGTGGTTCATGATGAAAATCACCGTGGCATCAGGGCTGAGCTGGTCCAGCGTGTCGCGGTCAAAGTTACCCAGTTTCACCTGATACAGCGACCGCGACACCCATTTGGTGACCCGGATGCCAAAGGTGAAATAGGCGGTGGCAGAAAAAGCAGGCACAATTTCGCGGGCAAATCGTCGGGCCATTTCAAAGGCCACGTTTTCGGGCACTTTGTTGGATGCGGCATGCTCGACAATCGCCTGTGTGACTTGCGGATCATGGATCAGCCGCTGGATCATGTCATAGCGCCGGGCCAGTTTGAACGGTTCGATCGGGCGTTTCAGCCGCAGGTTCAGCCGACCTACCGCCCGCTCCATCCGCTTGCGGAAAAACCAGCGCACCGAGGGGAACAGGAAATGCGAGGCGAGTGTGACTCCGGCGAAAAGCAGGATCAGAATGAGCAGCCAGAGGGGGAGTTCGACAGATTGGTTCATGCCCGAACCGTGACAGTTAACGGGGTCGCCGTAAATCCCGTGATGCTGCTTTGCGGCGAATTGACAACGCCATAAACTGTCGGATAGTTGATGCAACACGTAATATTATTGCGCCACAATGGAACCCCCGTCGATGTCCCC
>JANOMH010000637.1:0-1502 GCA_031420215.1 Rhodobacterales bacterium
TTCGCCGCCCTCGCCGACCCGACACGCCTGGCTATCATCGGACTGCTGGCCCAGGGCGAGGCGACGGTGAACGAACTGGCCGCCCCATTTGCGATGTCACAGCCCGCCATCTCGCGGCACATCAAGGTGCTGGAACAGGCCGGGCTGATCCTGCGGCGGGTGGACGGGACGCACCGGCCTTGCCGCCTCGCCCCACAGGCGCTCGACCCGCTGGATGCCTGGCTGCGCCACCTGCGCCACGCCATGGAACGCCGCTACCAAAGGCTGGATGCACTTCTGGCCCAAGACGACCCACCCTCTGACCCCGGAAAGGACAAACCATGACTGGACTGACTTTGAACCTGCAAGGCGACACTCAGGTGATCGTGACGCGCCGCTTTGCAGCCCCCCCAGCCCGGCTTTGGGCCGCGCATACCGATGCCGCACTGATGCAGCGCTGGCTGACTGGCCCCGATGGCTGGGTAATGACCGAATGCCAGTGCGACGCCCGGCCCGGCGGCACCATGCGCTGTGTCTGGGAGCCCGAGGGGGGCGGCCCCGGCGGATTCTACCTGACGGCCGAGTTTCTGGAGGTCGAGCCGGTCAGCCGGATGGTGCATGTCGAGCGCATGTTCCTGCCCGATGCGACCCCCGACAACCACGTCGAGACCCGCTTTGCGCCGGACGGCAAGGGCACGCTGCTGACCCTTGTCATGACCTTGCCCGATGCCACCACCCGCGAGGCGATGCTGGCCACCGGCATGGAAGAAGGGATGGAGGCGAGCTATGCCCGGTTTGAACGGATGGAGGCGGTTTCGGCGTAGGATGGGCAATCTGCCCATCTTTCCCGGGGGATGGGCAGATTGCCCATCCTACGCGGTCAGCCCCTCGGGCTCGGCCAACCCGTGGATCCGGCAGCAGGCGGTCACTGTGTTGGCCAATAAACAAGCGATGGTCATCGGCCCAACCCCACCCGGCACCGGCGTAATTGCCCCGGCAACGGCGGCGCAGCTGGCATAGTCCACGTCGCCCACCAGCCGGGTTTTGCCGTCACCCAGATCAATCCGGTTGATGCCCACATCAATCACCGTGGCTCCCGGTTTGATCCAACTGCCCTGCACCATTTCGGCCCGGCCCACAGCGGCGACCACAATATCTGCCTGGCGCACAACGCCCGGCAGATCGCGCGTCCGGCTATGTGCAATCGTCACCGTGCAGCTGTCACCCAGCAGCAGATGGGCCATCGGCTTGCCCACGATATTGCTGCGGCCAATGACCACGGCATTCATGCCCGACAGTGACCCATGATAATCCCGCAGCATCATCAGACAGCCCAATGGTGTGCAGGGCACCATCGCCTTTTGCCCGGTCCCGAGCAGTCCGACGTTCGATATGTGAAAGCCGTCGACATCCTTGGCCGGGTCAATCGTGTTGATGATCAGGTCGGAATCCAGATGCGCAGGCAGGGGTAACTGCACCAAAATGCCGTGAACTTTCGGATCAGCATTCAGCGCACGGACCAC
>JANOMH010000638.1:0-2858 GCA_031420215.1 Rhodobacterales bacterium
GGTGACGGACGCGGGTGGGTTTGAGCGCGAGGGCGTGCTGGAGCAGATTGGCGCACTGGCCGGGGCCGAAGTGCCCTTGGGCGAAGGCACGATGTTTGTCGAGCCGACCCGTGCCTTGGTGGCGGTTGATGTGAACACCGGGGGCGACACCTCGCCCGCCGCCGCTTTGAAGGCCAATCTGGCCGCCTGCCGCGCCTTGCCGCGTGCCCTGCGGCTGCGCGGCCTTGGCGGCCAGATCACGGTGGATTTCGCGCCGATGTCGAAAGCGCATCGCAAGCAGGTTGAACAATCCCTGCGCGGCTCGTTCCGCAATTGCCCGATTGAAACATCGCTGGTCGGCTGGACTCCGATGGGCCTGTTTGAGTTGCAGCGCAAACGCGAACGCGCCCCAACTGCCCGGCTGTTGGGAGGCGTTTGATGGCCACTTGCCCAATTTGCAAGCGCCCGGAAGAACCGGAATACCGCCCGTTTTGTTCCAAGCGCTGTGCGGATGTCGATCTGGCGAAATGGCTGACCGGGGCCTATGCGATCCCGGTGGCAGAGGATGACGCGGACGGGGATGTGCCGGTGAGGCCGCAGTAGCGGAAATGTGGGTGCCTCCGGCGGGAGTATTTTTGCAACTCCGAAAATGCAGGTGCCGTGCTTCAGTCCATCGGGCGGCGTTTCCGGATCAACTGGCTGATCGAGACGGCAACGACCAGCCCGCCACCGTAGAACAGGTTCTTGACGAAACCCTGCGCGCCCAGAAAGTTCAGCCCCATGATCCCGGTGGACAGGAAAAACACCGCGACAAAAGCGCCGGGCGCGTTGAAACGCCCCGGATAGAGTGTGGTGGACCCAAGGAAGGCCGCGGCAAAGGCCGGCAGCAGGAAGGACAGCGAGGACGACGGGTCTGCCGCCCCGAAGATGCCCGCATAAAGCACCCCGGCCAGGGCCGAGATCATCCCGGATGCGATCAGCGCCCCGGCCCGGACCCGGGTCACGTTGACGTCGGACAGGCGTGCCACTTCACGCCCGCGCCCGACGAACAGCAGCCGCCGTCCGAGAGCCGTGTGTTGAAAGCTGTACCAGATTGCAACCGCCAACACGGCGGCGAACCAGAACGCCAGCGGGATCCCCAGAAACCGCGTCAGAATCACGACCTTGACCAGTCCGGGCGAGACCCCCGAGACCGTGGCCGAATTTGAAATCCACAGGACCAGCCCGTTGATGAAATAGCCGGTTCCAAGGGTCACGATCAGCGAATGGATGCCGAACCAGAGCACAAAGACTGCATTGACCGCGCCAACGACGGCACCGACCAAAAGGACCACCAGGATGGTTTCGCTGATCCCCCAGCCCTGCTGCACGTTCAGCACCGCCAATGTCATCGCGGCCAGCCCCATGGTCGAGGCGACCGACAGGTCGAAATCGCCCGTGGTCAGCGGAATGATCAGTCCCAGCGCCAGCACCACAATCATCGCTTGGCTGCCGAACATGCTGGCGTAGGAATTCCAAGCAAACATCTGATCCGGTTTGAAAATTCCGATGATCAGGATCATCAGCCCCCAGGCCACGATCAGCCCGAACCGTTCGGCCCATTCAGCGCCCGAGGTTTTGGGCGCAGGGGGCATTAATCGCCTTTCGAACAGGCGCAAACGTTCCTCAAGTGCGGCAATGCGGGCTTCATAGGCTTGGGTTTGATCAGGCATATCGGGCTTTCAGGCGGAAACGGGCAGGGGGGTAGAGCGGAAGCAAGCCTCGGCGATGGCCTCTTTGGTCAAAGTGGCCCCGCAGAGTTCGGTCACGACTTGCCCGCGCGAAAACACCAGCACCCGGTGGCACAGCTTGGCCAGCTGATCGTAATCGGTCGAGCCGATCAGGATGCAAGCCCCGCCTGCTGCGGCCCGGTCAAGCCCGTCCCAGATATCCTGGCGCGCACCGACATCGACCCCTTGGGTCGTGTCGTCGAGTAACATCAGTTGCGGTTTCACCTGTAACCACTTGGCCAGCAATGCTTTTTGTGCATTTCCGCCAGACAGTGCCGACAGGGGCATTGCCGGGATATTGGGCCTGACCCCGGCCTGTGCGCCCAAAATGCTCGCGTGGCTTTCGATGTCGCGGGTAAACAGGCCAAGGCCGCGCCGCAGCCGTTTTAGCACCGGCAGCCCGACATTGTCGCCGACGGGCAAGGAGCCGACGCCCGCCGCACCCAACCGGTCAGCGGGCAAATAGACGATGCCGCGCGACAGGGCTTCTGGCGGCTCGATTGAACGCAACGCGATGCTATGCCCACCGATATGCAGCCGCCCGTTGCTGGCTTTGCGCGCCCCGTAAAGCAGGGCGGGCACAGTGTCGTAACCCGAGCCGATCAGGCCGGTAAGCCCGAGAATCTCTCCGCCGGCTATATCCAGTGTCACCGGGCCGATGCCCGCGCCTGTAAGATTCTCGACCCGCACCAGCCGATCAGTATTGGGCCGCAGTTTCGACCTGCCACCATAGGCCGCCATCGATCGCCCGATGATCCGTTGCACAAAGGCGTCATGGCTGGTGTCGCGCGTCACCACTGTGTCGATGAGCTTGCCGTCGCGCAGGATTGTGGCGCGGTCGGTGATCTCGCGCACTTCATCCACGTCATGGCTGACGAAGATGACCGAAGCGCCGCCCGCCACGCAGGTTTTCACCAGCCGGAACAATTGCTCGACCCCGGCGCGGGGCAGGAACGGCGTGGGTTCGTCCAGCACCAGCACGCCGGGTTCATTGGACGCCGATTTCAAATCTTCGACCGCCCGGACAATCGCCAACAGGGCCTGTTCGACCGGAGACAGCCTTGCCACCTCGGCCCGAGGGTCCAGAGACAGGCCGTAACGGGCAAAGAC
>JANOMH010000639.1:0-3366 GCA_031420215.1 Rhodobacterales bacterium
CCGTCCAGCGAATAGCAATACCGGGTGGCGGTCATGTAGGGCCGCCGCCCACAATCAACGCCTGTTACACAAAAGGGAAGGCGACGATGCACCGTTTGTTTCTGATCCCGACCCTTCTGATTAACTGTCTTATCATTCTGATTCCGGCTTGCCTGACGATCCTTCTGGCGTTCTATTCTTGGGATGGGATGTCGTCCCCGCGCTTTGTCGGCTTCGGCAATTTCGTGACGCTCTGGAATGACCGCATCTTTTGGCGGGCCTTCCAGAATAACATGATCTGGATGGCGATTTTTCTGACCATTCCCATTGCGATGGGGCTGCTGGCCGCGACCATGCTCTTGGTGGCGCGGCGGGGGCGGACTTTCTTTCAGGTGATCTATTTCCTGCCCGTGGTCATCGCCACCGTTATTACCGCCCGGATCTGGCAGGGCATGATCTTCAGCCCGGTGACCGGCATCTTCGGCTACCTGCAGGACCTGGGCCTGCCTATTATCAACCCGCTCTCGAAAACCTCGATGGCGCTTTATGGCGTTGCAACTGTCGATCTGTGGCACTGGTGGGGGTTTCTGTGCGTAATCTTTTTTGCCGCCCTGCGTCAGGTTCCCGCCGAACAGATCGAGGCGGCGCGGATCGAAGGGGCGACGTTTTTCCAGATGATGCGCTATGTCCTGCTGCCCGGGATCAGGCCCACGATCATCCTGATGATGATCATGACCGTGATCTGGTCGTTTCTGGTGTTCGATTTCGTTTATATCCTGACCCAGGGTGGCCCCGCATTTTCCAGCGAAGTCCTGTCCACCATGGCCTATCGCAAGGCGTTCTATGACCTGAATGTCGGTCAGGCCGCTGCCACGTCCCTTGTAATCAGCCTCTTCGGCCTTGTCGCCACCTACTTTTACATCCGCGTGCAGACGCAGGAGGGTGAGGCATGAGCCTGATCGAAAGCCGCCTGACAATGGCGATCACCTATACCGTGCTGGGGGTTTTGACCTTTGTCACCCTGTTTCCCATCGCCCTGCTGGTACTGAACGCGGTCAAAGCCTCGCCTGAGATCGTTCAGAACCCGCTTGCACTGCCCTCCGTCCTGCGCTGGGACAATTTCACCCGCGCCTGGGACGATGCAAGGTTCGGCACCACCCTGCTGAACTCGGCCAAGCTGACCGCGCTGACGATTGTGCTGGTCTGCACCACAGGGTCGGCGACAGCCTATGTGCTGGCCCGTAAAAAGGTGAAATCGTGGAAGATCGTGACCTTCTATCTGCTGGCCACCACGACCGCGCCGATCCAGTTGTTTCTGTTTCCGCTGTATTTCGGCTTTGCCCGCCTTGGCCTGATCAACAACATCTTCGCCGTAGCGCTGGTCTATACGGCGATCTGGTCGCCCTTTGCGGTCATGCTGATGCGCACCTATTTTCTGGCGATCCCCAAGGAAATGGAAGAGGCGGCGCTGGTCGATGGTGCCACGCCCTGGCAGGTGTTTTCCAAGATCATGCTGCCGATGGCATCGCCGGGCATTCTGACCGTTGCCCTCATCATCGGACTGTATTCCTGGAACGAGTTCCTGATTTCGACCACCTTCCTGCAACAACAGGACAAGCTGACGGCGGTCGTGTCGTTCTTCCTGCTCTCAGGCCAATATTCCTCCGACTGGGGGGAAATCATGGCCGCTGCCCTGATCATCGTGCTGCCCGTCGTCATCTTGTTCGCCGCCCTGCAGCGCCGCTTTATCGAAGGCATGGCGGGCGGGTCCGTGAAAGGCTGAAATCATGAATACCCACTCCACCTCCGTCGCCCTGCCGAATGACTACCTGACCCGCGTCTATGCCGGGGTTCTGGGCAAGCTGATCGGCGTCTATCTGGGCCGTCCGTTCGAGCAATGGACCCATCAGAGGATCATGGCCGAGCTTGGCCCGATCGAGTATTACGTGCATGACCGGCTGAACCAGCCACTGGTGGTGACGGACGACGATGTGGCGGGCACGTTCACCTTCATCCGCGCGCTTGAGGATTACGGGATTTCCCCCGACCTGAGCGCCGAGGATATCGGCAAGGCCTGGCTGAATTACATCATCGAGGAACGCACGATCCTGTGGTGGGGTGGCAATGGCAATTCGACCGAGCATACGGCCTGGCTCAATCTGAAAAAGGGCATTCCCGCCCCCGCCTCCGGGTCGATTGCCACCAATGGCACCACCGTCGCCGAACAGATCGGCGCGCAGATCTTTATCGACGGATGGGCGATGGTGGCCCCCAACCAGCCGGAACTTGCCGCGCGTCTGGCCGGTCGTGCAGGCAGCGTCAGCCATGATGGCGAGTCGGTTTATGCCGCCCAGCTATGGGCGGCGATGGAGGCCGAGGCGTTCCGGTCGTCCGACATCGACCACCTGCTGGATGTGGGACTGTCGCAGATCCCGGCGGATTGCCTGATCGCCACGCTGATTGCGGACATCCGCGGTTGGCACAAGGTCGATCAGGATTGGCTCGTGACCCGCCAACGGATCGAGGACAAATACGGCTACGCCAAGTTCCCCGGCAACTGCCATGTGGTGCCCAACCACGCGCTGATGGTGATGGCGGTGCTTTATGCGCCGGATGATTTCCAGCGGGCGCAGATGATCGTCAATACCGCAGGCTGGGATACCGACTGCAACGCCGGCAACGTCGGTTGCCTGATGGGAATCATGCTGGGGCTGGAGGGGATTGATGCAGGCGCGGATTTCCGCGGGCCGATTGCGGACCGGCTGCTGATCTCCTCGGCCGATGGCGGATTCTCGATCAATGATGCGGTGCGGATGGCCTATTATATCGCCTCGCTGGGCCAGCAACTGGCCGGGGGGCAGGCTTTGGCCGCGCCCAAGGCTGGCGCACAGTTCCACTTCTCCCTCCCCGGATCCCGGCAGGGGTTTCGGGCGCGGGACGGGCATGGCTGCAATGTTCCCGTGGTGGACAACGTCGACCAGCGCCTGACGGTCACCTACGGGGCGCTTGGCACCGGTCAGGTCGCCGCCGTGACGACGCCGACATTTTCGCCGCCTGAAATGCTGAACATGCGGACCTATGACCTGATGGCCTGCCCGCTGGTCTATCCGGGGCAGACTGTGCAGGCCGCTGTAAGTGCCGCCAAAGGCAATCGGGGGGCGGTGAACGCCTGCCTGCGGCTGCGGGTCTATGACGCGAACGACCGACTACAGGATGTGGACGGCCCCGCCGTGACTCTGCAACCGGGCGCAGAGACGGTGCTGCACTGGACCCTGCCCGAATTCGACGGCCAGCCGATTGCTGAAATTGGCGTGGCGATCAAATCCGCCGGGCCGGTGGCGGATGGCACGATCCTGATCGACTGGCTGCGCTGGGACGGCACGCCCC
>JANOMH010000640.1:0-4906 GCA_031420215.1 Rhodobacterales bacterium
GCCGGGGTCCCGATGGTTTTCGTCTGAACATCGGGACCCCGGCCTTCGCCGGGGCGAGACCGGGAAGAACGCGTCTGATAGAACGCAAACTGTTTTAAGGATCATCCCCCGCATCAGAATGCCTGCCCGATGCCGATGTAAATCTGCAATTCCTTGCCGAAATTGTCACCCGAGGCGGGGGTCGCAAGATCAACCCGGATCGGCCCGATCGGCGTGTCATAGCGCAAGCCGATGCCC
Organism: Rhodobacterales bacterium; assembly: GCA_031420215.1. Taxonomy (GTDB): domain Bacteria; phylum Pseudomonadota; class Alphaproteobacteria; order Rhodobacterales; family Rhodobacteraceae; genus JANOMH01. The sequence continues at coordinate 238 of JANOMH010000640.1, forward strand.
GCGCCCGCGATCCATTCATCATCCGCTTGCGGCAGGCTGTCGGCGCCGATCAGACCGATGTCATAGAACCCCACCAGCCCGATCTTGTCGGTCACATCGAACCGGGCCTCAAGCTGCGCACCAATGAAAGCTGCTCCGCCAGTCCGGGTGGCGATAGCACCTGCGCCGAAATTGCCGATCCCATCAATCCCCAGTGACTGAAACGGTTGGCCGCGCACCGTATTGCCGCCGCCCGCGTAGAACAAGAAATCAGCCGGGGCATCGAACAGGCTGGCCCCGAACACCGACCCGAATTGGCCGCGCCCGGCCAGGGTAAACCGGTCATTTTCGCCAAACGACCGATAGGCCCGCGCATCGGCATAAAACCTGCCACCATTGGCCCCGCCAGACAGCCCCAGAAAGGGGGTGGCCTGCAGGTCGATGTAGTAGCCGGATGTAGCGTCAAACTTGTCGTCGCGCCGGTCCAGCGTGCCGCGCAGCGGCAAAGTCAGCAGCGTGTAGTCGCGGGTCCGGTAGGGGGTCTGCTCCTGCGCGGTCAACAGGCCCAATGACCCCTCATAGGTCAGGTCATCGCGGACATATTTGATAAACCCGATGTCCGCCGTCGCCTGCCACAAAAAGAAATCCGGCTCGTCCAGCCGTTCGATGCTGGCCGACGCGATCAGGTCAGTGTTGGCATTGATCGTCGCCGGGCGGCCAAAATCGGCGCTCATGGTCAGGTCCGGCCCCGAATCCGGGTTGCCAATACCACTGATGGCCGCATCAAGCCGCAGTCGCTCGGCCCCGCCCAACAGATTGCGGTGCAGCCAATAGGCTGACAGGGTCAGCCCGTCGAGCGAGGTTAATTCCGCGCCGAACCCCAGCCGCCGCGGTTTCTGCTCGGTGACCTGCACGGTAAAGGGAAGGGTCAGGTCGGGGGTGTAGGTGTCGGACTCGACCAATGCCGCCGAGTCAAACGCCCCGGTGCGGCGCAGCCGGGTTTCGGCATAGGCGACTTCGGCGGGGGAATAGACCTGTCCGGTTGGCAGCCCCGCGATGGCGATGATCCGGTCGGTGCGGACGGCGCTGTTGCCGGTGACGGTCAGTGCGCCAAAGGTCAGGCGGGGGCCGGGGTTGATCTGCACGGCGACATCCAGCCGGCTGGTCGCATGTTGCGCCACGATCTGCTGCGCCCCGGCACCGGCTTTGGCAAAGCCAAGATCCTGCCAACTGGTCACCGCCGCCCGCACCGCCGCCCGGATCGCATCGGTTTGGGCGGGTTGGCCGGTCTGAAAGCTGTCGGGGGCGGTGGTTTGGGGCGGCAGCGGCCCAATCTCGGCCTGGCCAAAAGTGAATACCGGCCCCGGATCGACCGCAATCACCACCGCGCTGATCTGCGCAGGCGCATCGAGTGGGGCAATTCCCGCCACCTCGGTCCCGTCAATGGTGATCGACACAGTGCCGCCAAAATAGCCCTTTGCATAAAGCCCGGTCAGAATCCGCCGGTAATCGGCCCGGGCGGCGGCGACATAATCCTGCGCAGTGGTGGGTCCGGCATCTTGCAGCGAGGTGGTCAGCGACGCCGCATCCAGCGCGGCCCGCAGGTCTTCGGCACCGGGCGGCAAGACGATGCTGACCTCTTGCGCATCGGGGGCAACCCCAAGGCAGATCAGCAGTCCCACAACAATTGCCCGCTGGTGCAAAAGAAACCCCCATTTGTCCGTCACAGCAACGCGCTGGCTGTCCAGATTGTTCCCAGTTAGCCACAATTGCGTGACAACTAATACCGCTGATCCCGGATCGGCAAGGGTTCGCCGCAAGCCCGGACAGCAGGATGGGTCAGGCGAACGGGTCCGTCGGATAGCCCACGCCGACCAGATACAGCCCCTCGGGAGGTGCGACCGGCCCGCAGGCAGTCCGGTCGCGGGCGGCAAGGGCATCGGCGACGTCCTGCGCGGTCAGGGCCCCGATGCCGGCCCGTTCCAGCGTGCCGACAATGCTGCGCACCTGATTGTGCAGGAACGACCTTGCGGCCAGATGAAACCGAAACTCCTGCCCGTCGATCCGGGGCACCTGTTCGACCCAAAGGCGGTCCAGCGTGCGCACTGGGCTGTCGGCCTGACAATGGGTGGCCCGGAAGGTGGTGAAATCGTGCCGCCCAAGCAGCCGGTCCGCCGCCGCCTGCATCGCTGCATAGTCCAGCGGCACCGGCACCCGCCAGGCCAATCCGGCCTCGTGGGTCAGGGGGGCGCGGCGCATGATGATCCGGTACAGATACCGCCGTTCGGTCGCGGAAAACCGTGCGTGCCAGTCAGCTTGCACCCGCGCCGCCCCGGTTATGGCCACAGGCACAGCGCGCAAATGGGCGTTCAAGGCTTGGGACAGCCGAAACGGCTCCCAGTCGCGGGCCATATCGGCATGGGCGACCTGTCCGGTGGCATGGACCCCGGCATCGGTCCGGCCAGCGGCAGCGATCAGGTGTTGCACGGGTTCCAGCCGGTCCAATGCGGCCTCGATTGCCGCTTGGACCGAGGCTTGCGCTGATTGGCGCTGCCAGCCGGCAAAGGGCGCGCCGTGATATTCGATGCGAAGGGCGTAACGGGGCATGGGGCTGGGGTAGCCTGCGGTGACGTCCAAAGCAATCCCGCAGCGGTACCAAAGCCCCAGCCCGTCAGTGTGACGCCGCGGCGGGACCAAAACTCTTGGAAGAGTTTTGCCAAAAGCCTTTCAAGGCTTTTGCGTTCTTGCGCCGCAAACCCGTGGTCCATGATCGTCGCCGGACTGGCCGCGAAACCCGCAGCAGCGCTGGCCGGCCACAGCGCGGCGCGGACGGCCTGCAGCGGCGGCGGACCTGCCCACTGTCAGAGGTCGCAAGTCCGCCATTTGGTGCACGTCTCGCTGGGATGTTACGAACCTTAAACAGACCGTTCCAGCAACACCTGGGGTGGCTTTGCGGTCCTGCCCCTGTCCGCACTACACATCCCTGCCCGGCCCCCCTATCTTGGGCAAACATGCTGCTGGAAAAAGGGCGCACCTTCGTGGGCATTTCTGACATTGCCGACGCGCTGACCGCGCCGTTTTCAGACCTTGTGATCCGGCTGGGGGTGACCGGGCTGAGCCGGGCAGGCAAGACTGTGTTCATCACGTCGCTGGTGGCCAATCTGCTCGACCGGGGCCGGATGCCGCAACTGCTGGCCGCCGCCAACGGGTCAATCCTGACGGCCTATCTGCAACCGCAGCCCGATGACACGATCCCGCGCTTTGCCTATGAGGATTATCTGGCCCGGCTGACCGCCCCGGCCCCAAGCTGGCCCGAAGGGACAAAGCGGATCAGCGAATTGCGCCTGTCCCTGCGGGTCCAGTCCCGTGGCCTTCTGGGCAGTTTTACCGGGCCGCGGACGGTGCATCTGGATATCGTTGATTACCCCGGCGAGTGGCTGCTCGACCTTGGGCTGCTGGACAAATCTTATACGCAATGGTCGGCCGAAGTGCTGGCCCGGCTGGAACATCGGCCACAGGCGGCGGCCTACCTGCGCCAGATGCAGGCGGAAGACCCTGCCGCCGGTTTGAATGAGCCCAACGCGCAGTCCCTTGCGACCGGCTTTACCGCTTATCTGACCGCCGCCCGCGCTGCTGGCTGGTCTGACTGCACGCCGGGGCGGTTCCTGTTGCCCGGCGATCTGGCGGGATCGCCGGTGCTGACCTTTGCGCCGCTGCCCGCCCCCGCTGACCCACCGCGCCGGTCCCTTTGGCGAGAGTTTGACCGGCGTTTTGAGGCCTATAAAAAACACGTCGTCACCCCGTTTTTCCGCGACCATTTTGCCCGGATCGACCGCCAGATCGTGTTGGTCGATGTGCTGGGGGCGATCCATGCAGGACCAAGGGCCGTAGACGATCTGCGGCAGGCGATGGCCGATACACTGGCCGCGTTTCGGCCGGGGCGGAATGCGTTCTTCAGCCGCCTGTTCAATGGTCGGCGGGTCGAGCGGATCCTGTTTGCCGCGACCAAAGCCGACCATCTGCACCATTCCCAACATCCGGCCCTGACCGCGATCACCCAGGCCCTGCTGCGCGATGCCAAAGACCGGGCCGATTTCGCCGGGGCAAGGACGGCGGCCATGTCCATCGCCGCGCTGCGCACAACGGTCGAAGATACGGTGCCGCATCAGGGCGGCACGCTGGATGTGGTGCGCGGCCAGCTGTTGACCACAGGCAAACAAGCGGCGTTCTACCCCGGAGCCCTACCTGCGGATCCGGCGCGACTGCTGTCGCCCGCCCGCGAAGGGGCGGACAGCTGGCTGGAGGCCGATTACAAGATCATGAGTTTCGCCCCCGCCCCCCTGACCCTGCGCCCCGGCGATGGCCCGCCGCATATCCGGCTGGACAAGGCGATCCAGTTCCTGATCGGGGACAGGTTGTGATGGAAAATACCCCTAAGCCCGCCAACACCGGGCAACCCGGCGGTCCGGTTCTGTTCGATCTGGAACACGAACCCGCAGCATCCCCTGCGACCGCCCCGCTGGTGCCCGATGTCATGGGCGATGCGCGCCCAGCTGCCATGCAGAAGTTGGCGATGCTGGCAGGGCGGGGGGAACCGGGGTCTCGGCTTGGCCGCTGGTTCTGGGGCACGGCGGGCGCGCTGGTGTCGTTTCTGGTGTCGCTGGCGGCGTATAATTATGTGGTCGCCCTG
>JANOMH010000641.1:0-3610 GCA_031420215.1 Rhodobacterales bacterium
GTCTGTCGCCCATAGGCAAAGGTGACATCATCATATTCGACACTGTTGCTGCCCAAAAGTGGCACGGCACCGGGCCGGTCCACCAAGCTATGGGCCGGGGTCAGGGTGTGCATCCCGTCCTCGACCTCGCCCAGATTGGCATACATCCCCATCAGGGTGAAACTGACCCAGCCGGACATCTGCGCGATGCGCAAGGCGACGGTGCCGGTGGCCGCGATATCGCCGGGGGTGGCTGTGCCCTGGGACGCATAATAAATCGCCAGTCCCACCATGGTGACCGGCAGAATTCCCGCCAAAGTCATCAGCCAGAACCGGAACGTTGCCGACACGATGCCGAAATCCAGCGTTTCGCGCCGATACACATCCATCGACCGGACGGCGGCCTGATCCTCGAACGCATCATGGGCGAACAGTTTGACGGTGCGCATGTTGCTGATCGTATCGACGACAACGCCGGTGACCTGCGCCCGGGCGCCCGCCCGCGCCTCGGCCCGCTCCCGGATTTTCGGCATGTAGTGTTTGATGAACCAGAAATAGCCGACCATCCAGACGCCAAGGACAATGGCAATCCGCCAGTCAATCGCAATGACAAGGATCAGTGTGGCAATGATCGAGGACACTGCGAATACCACCGTATTCAGAAACTCGGTCACCACATCGGTCAGAGCACGGGCGGTCTGCATTTGTTTCTGCGCAATCCGGCCTGCGAAATCATTGTCAAAGAATGTAACCGCCTGCCCCAAGGTCCAACGGTGCAGCCGCGACAGAACCAGCACATTCAGGGCCGGGGCGATCGCCACGGCCTGCGCGCTGGCGTTCAGGCCAAAGGCGATCGGGCGGATAGCCAGCAGGAACAGCGCAATCGCGATGAATTCCCAACTATGCGCCGCCCACAAATCACCCCCCGCGACCGCCCAATCAATCACCAGACCTAGCAGCAGCGCCGACACCACCTCGGTCACGCCAGCAAGAACGCTGACCACTCCGCCCGCCAGCAAAACCTTGCCCGAGCCTTTCAGCGCCCAGCTGATGAACGGCCAAACGCTTTGCGGCGGGGGGCCGTCGGCTGTGGCAAAAGGCACGATCCAGGCAGAAATCCTGTCGTTCACCCTTTGATAGACACTCATTCCGCCGCCTCGGTGACAACATCCGCGCCGATAAAGCCACCCGACTGCCGGGCCCAGAATCGTGCATAAATGCCGTCCAGGGCCAGCAACCCGGCATGGGTCCCATCCTCGATCACCCGGCCTTCGTTCAGCACGATGATCCGGTCCATCCGGGCGATAGTGGACAGACGATGCGCGATAGCGATCACGGTCTTGCCCTCCATCATGCCATAAAGAGTATCCTGAATCGCGGCCTCCACCTCTGAATCAAGCGCCGCTGTCGCCTCGTCAAGGACAAGGATAGGCGCATCTTTCAGGATAACGCGGGCAAGAGCAATGCGTTGCCTTTGGCCGCCCGATAATCGCACACCACGCTCGCCAACCAGCGCGTCATAGCCACTGCGCCCGGCGTTATCGCGCAGGTTCTGGATAAAGCCATGCGCCTCGGCCTTTTTGGCAGCAGCGATCATTTCTGCCTCGGTCGCATCGGGGCGGCCATACAGGATATTGTCACGAACCGACCTGTGCAGCAGCGATGAATCCTGGGTCACAAAACCAATGGTCGCACGCAAGCTGTCCTGGGTCACAGTCGCGATATCCTGTCCGTCAACCTCGATCACACCGTTTTCCACGTCGCGCAGCCGCAACAGCAGGTTCACCAGCGAGGATTTCCCGGCCCCCGACGGACCAACAAGTCCGACCCGCTGTCCGGCGGCAAAAGTCAGCGTAATCCCGTTCAGCCCGCCAAATCCCTTGCCGTAGTGATGGGTCAGATTGCGAAATTCAATCGCGCCACCCTGCACTTGCAGGGCTGGGGCCTGCGCCAGGTCCGTCACGGTCTGTGGCACTGCAATGCTTTGCAACCCCTCGCGCATGGTGCCAAAATGTTCGAACACCCGCACGATCATCCACATGATCCAGACGGTCATCGTATTCAGCCGCAGGGCCATGGCGATGGTGGCCGACACCTCGCCAATGGTCAGACTGCCATTGGTCCACAGCCACAGCGCGGGACCAACAACCAGCAGCATGGCGGCCGAATTGAACGCGGCCATCGCCCCTTGTTGCTGCGCAAACACCCGCATCAGCGCCCCAAAGCGCAGCCTGTGCCGGGCCATCGCGGTCCGGGCAAAGGCCTGCTCCCGTTCGGCATGGGCGAACAGCTTGACTGTTTCGATATTGGTATAACTATCCACCACCCGGCCCACGACACGACTGTTGGTATAACTGTTCTTTTCGGCGGCCTTGCCCGCATGCGGTGCGAACCACAGGGCAAAGCCAATGAATGCACCAATCCAAAGCGCGAATGGCAGCGCCAGCCGCAGATCCATGCCCACCAGCAGGATCAGCACTGCGACGGCAAAGGCCGCAGCCTGCCAGAACGCCTCGAACAGAAGAAACGAGGTATCCTCGGCGGCATTGCCGGTATTCATCACCCGGTTAGCCAGCCGTCCAGCAAAGTCATTCTGGAAAAAGCTGACCGGCTGGCCCAACAAATGCCGGTGCGACCGCCAGCGGGCTTGAGTGATCATATTGGTCGAAATGCCGGAAAACAGCACGGCAGCGTTGAGGGCCAGCGTCAGGGGCCTGAGCAACAGCAATATGACCGCTGCCAAGGCAATCTCTGCCCCGTTATCGGCCCAAAAGCTGGCCGGTCCTGCGGTCATCAGATCAACCAGCCGCCCGGCATACCAGATAAGTCCCAGCTCCAGCCCGGCGACAGCGGTTCCCAATAATCCGGCGATGATCATGACCTGCCGAAACGGGCGCAAATGTCCGGCCAGAAACCACTGCGGGCGTTTATCCGGGGTTGCCGCCAGATAGGGTGCAAACGGATCGACCATGGCTTCGATCCGGTCGAACAGCCGGGAACGCAGGGATTTCATTCAGCGGCTTCTTCTGCCAAATCCTCGGCCAGAAACCCACCCGACTGGCGGGCCCACAACCGGGCATAGATCCCGCCTTGGGCCAGCAATTCGTTATGGGTCCCATCCTCGATGATCTGGCCATAGTCCAGCACCACGATCCGGTCCATCCGGGCGATGGTCGACAGACGGTGCGCAATGGCGATGACGGTTTTGCCCTCCATCATGCCATAGAGGGTCGATTGGATCGCGGCCTCCACCTCGGAATCCAGCGCCGATGTCGCCTCGTCCAGCACCAGCAGCGGCGCGTCTTTCAGGATGACCCGGGCCAAGGCGATGCGCTGCCGCTGCCCGCCGGATAGTTTCACGCCCCGCTCGCCGACCTGCGCGTCATAGGCTTTGCGGCCCTGTCCATCCTCGAGCGAAAGGATAAACTCGTGCGCCTCGGCCTTTTGGGCGGCGGCGATCACCTCGGCATCCGTCGCATCGGGACGACCGTACAGGATATTGTCGCGCACCGACCTGTGCAGCAGGGCAGAATCCTGTTGCACCATGCCGATGGCCGACCGCAGGCTGTCCTGCGTCACGTCACTGATCGACTGCCCGTCGATCAGAATTTGGCCGCCCTCGGCATCATAA
>JANOMH010000642.1:0-4526 GCA_031420215.1 Rhodobacterales bacterium
CGTGGCCCTGCTGGTCGCAGTCAATCGCCAGCCTTTGGCACTGGGCCTTAGCGTGACCGTTCTGGGCAATGTCGTCTCTGTCGCCCTGCTCAAAAGGATTTTTGACCGTCCACGCCCCGAATTGCGGTATTTCGTCGAACAAAGCGGCAGCTTTCCCAGCGGACACGCGGCCATTGCTGTCGCGTTCTATGTCTCGCTCTGCTTCATCAGCTGGCGGATGCGGCTGCTTGGGCCGGTGACGGCGATGCTGCTGGCGGTCAGCATGGCCTTCCTGATCGGCCTGAGCCGCGTCTATCTGCTGGAGCATTATCTGTCGGACGTGCTCAACGGCTATCTGATTGGCGCGCTCTGGCTGGTGATCGGCATTGCCTTTGCCGAATGGCAGGCAGAGCGGTCGGGGCTGCGCAAAAGCGGCCTGACGGTGGCGCCGGGGTGGCGCAAGGCGGCGTTGGGGCTGATGCTGGTCTCGGCCCTGGGCGCCGGATGGGTGATCACATTCTACGCCAAACCCCTGTCAATACCTGCCGTTGCCGCGGCCCCGCTGATCGCCACCGATGTCCCGGCCCTGTTTTTGCAAGGCACTTTGTCTGCCTTTACCGAAACAATTGCCGGGGATCCGCAAGAGCCGATAAATCTGGTGATGACCGCCCGCACCGCCGACGATCTGGCCGCCGCGATGGAACGGGCTGGCTGGCGCAGGGCAGACAGCCCCAATATCGCGACGTTGTCCCGCGCCGCCTGGGCGGTCTGGACCAACCAGCCCGACCCGAATGCCCCGGTCACACCGTATTTCTGGCAGGGTATGCCCTAAGATAGCGCGTTCCAGAAACCGACCGATCAGCAGACCTTGCGCCAGCGGCATCATGTCCGGTTCTGGCAAACCGGGATCGTGACACCGGATGGCGACGCGATTTTCGTCGGCGCGGCCAGCTTTGACGATGGGATGGATTGGGGCGTGACCCATCACATTGCCCCGGACGTGGATGCAGAGCGGGACTATCTTGGCCAGGACCTGCGCCAGACGGGTCTTGTCGTGTCAGACTCAACGTTTCAGGCTGCCAAGCCGGGGATCGGTCAGAACTTTAACGGCGATCCATGGTTCACGGATGGCGACGCGATCATTCTGACCTTGTCGCCCTGACCAAAAACCGCCGAGACCAAATGGCAGGCCGCGTTACGCATCGCGCGGAAAGACTGCGCGAGAAAGCCCCAGACGGCAAAGCGCTGCCTCGTAGATCAGCACCAACCGGGGATAGAGTTTGTGGTTCAGCAGCGGTGCAGACGTCACGATCATCAGGGCCGCCAGGGATGCAACACCGAATGCCCCCAGCATATCCAGCGGGAAATGCACCCCAAGATAGACGCGCGACCATGCCGCCCCGATGCCCAGCGACAGCAGCGCAAAGCCCCAGCGACGACTGGCCGCTGTCCGCAAAAGTGGCATGGCAAGCGCGAACAGCAACGTTGCATGGTCGCTGGGAAACGACGCCTCTGCCGCGTGGTCCAGCAGCTGACGTCCCAACCCGATTTCAAGTGGCCTTGGATGATACCAGACCGCACTGATCATCTGTGCCATGCCCAATCCGATCAGGGCAGCAAATGTTGCATCTAACAGCGCGAACCGAAGGATCGTGCTGCGACGGACCCATGCAAACAGCACAAGGACCATCGCAAGATAAGGTGTCCAACCCGCCAGAAACCGCGCGATGGCGATGGCGATGGCCGGTGCCTGCGGACCGGCATTCAGCATCAAGAACACGCTATGGTTCCACATTTCGATGGTCGGCTGGCACATCGTCAAAAAACCCTAACGCCCCAAGGACCACATGGTCGACAGTCGCATCGATTGCACCAGATGCTGAAGCACAGCCAACCCGGCGTGGGCGATCAGATAGGCCCAGACCAGATTTGCCAACGCCAGATGCACGGTTATGGCCAGCATGCCATCGGGTTCCGCCGAATGCAGGCCAAGCGCAACTTGCACGAAATACAACGCCCCCGATGCCGCCATCGCGGTGATCAGCAACAGGCCAAGCCCATGCACCGCCGACGGCAAGGCGGCTTGGGCGTCATGCGCCGGAAGGCGCAGGTTCAGCGCCGCCACAAGGTGCACTCTGGTATCCCGCCACAGCGCGGCCAGACGTTGCCCGGAAAACCATGGGATCAGGGCACCAAGCCGGGTTCCACGCGACCGAACCAGAATTGTCAACCAAAGCCCAAAGGCCAGAACTGTGGCTGTCAGGCCGGAATACCGATGCACCTGAAACAGAATATCGCCCGCTTGCGCCTCGTCGGGGCCGTGCATCCACAGGCTGGTCAACAGCTGGGTCACGATGGCAAGGGCAAGGCCCGCATGAAAGAAGCGGGTCGAGCGACTGTGGCGCGGGGCCACGACATCGGTATGAATGGGGTTGGGCATGGCTGGAGGTTCCTTCAGTTGCGACCCAAAAATGAGAGCCCGTGCGGTGTCAGTAAGACGGCACATCTACCCTGACCTTTCGGCTGACTTAATTTTTTGTAAGGTTGCAGTGTCAAAGTTGCGGTAGTGCACGTCGTGCAGAACGCAGCAATTGTCGGCGTCCCGCAACGCCAGACCCACCCAAAGACCGGAGCCTTCACAGTGTTCATGCGCAGCCGCATTAAAACTCCCGGTGGGCCTTGTGCTGACGGCGCGATTGCTGGACCGGGTCGGCAAGGGGATTCGCGGTGTGCGCCGCGATGCATTGGTGGCCGACATTGCCCCGCCGGAACTGCGCGGTGCGGGCTATGGGTTTTTCAACTTCGTCAGCGGGCTGGCCTTGTTGCTGGCCAGCCTTGTGGCCGGGTTGCTGTGGGATGTGTTCGCGGCCCCTGCCACTTTCATGACCGGGGCTGTGTTCAGCGGCCCGGCTTTGGCGCTGCTTGTCCTGTCCGGCACAAAACGGCCCACACCCCCGCCCGCCGATACGATGTAATCTGGCTGACAGGACGCTGTAAGGATGGCTCCCTATCTCTTGTTCATCAGCCCGCACGATGTGGGCCTGACCAACCGGAGACAGATCAATGACCATCAAGAACGCTTTTGCAGTCGCAGCGGGCCTTGTCGCGCTGACACTGATCGGCGGCACTGCTGCCATGGCCGAAAACCACGTCGCCGAAGACCCGATGGCCGAAGCGCAGGCCTTTCTCGGCTCGCCCACCAGCATGGCACAAGCCATTGCAGCGGCCGAGGCGGCCACCGGCGGCAAGGTATCGGGCATCGAATATGAAACCGGCGAAAACGGCGCGCCGGACCTGATTATGGCAGATGTCGTGATGGCAGACGGGACGGAAAAGACCGTGGCGCTGAACCCCGCCGACGGCAAGGTGATGAGCGTCACCGATGCAACCGACGAGGCGCAGGGTGATGAAAACGGCGGCGAGACCGACGGTGAGGGCGAGGAAGGCGAGTCGGAATCGAACGGCTGATCCTGCCACAGTTTAAAACTGAAGGCGACGCATTCGTGCGCCGCCTTTTTCATTGGGGCGCAGTCTCGGGTCGCAACGTCGCTACAAAAATCATTAAAATTACAAAATTGTAAGCTGCCCGAAAGACCGGTGCAGGCTTGGTCGGTCAGACAGGGTCAACACTGACCGGTGCCCTGCATCCCGACCCAAGGAAACCTCCTGATGACCCAACCCATCCTGTCCCTGAACCGCCTGGGTCAGGTGTTCGACGGGATTACTGCCGTTGACGCCCTGACGATGGATATCGCCAAAGGCGAGATATTCGGCTTTCTGGGCCATAATGGCGCGGGCAAGACCACGACGGTCCAGATGCTGACGACGCTGGCCAAACCGGCCTCGGGCACGGCCACCGTGGCGGGGCATGACATTCGCGCCGATCCCTTGGCCGTGCGCCGTTGTATCGGCTATGTGCCCGAAAACGTGCGGCTTTACGATACGCTGACCGCGCGTGAGAACCTGATATTCTTCGCCCGCCTGTCCGGCCTGACCGCCCCGCTGGCCCGGGTGAATGATGTGCTGGACTTGCTCGATTGCGCCTATCTTGCCGACAAACGCGTCGGCGGATTTTCCAAGGGGATGCGGCAGCGCATCGGGCTGGCGCAGGCGATCCTGCATCAGCCACAGGTGCTGTTTCTGGACGAACCAACCTCGGGGCTGGACCCGATGGGCATCAAGGTGTTGCGCGATCTGGTGGTCCGGCTGAACGCCGAGTTCGGCATGACGATCTTCATGAACACGCACCTGATTTCGGAAATTGCCAAGACCTGCACCAGCATCGGGGTGCTGAACCATGGCAAGCTGGTGTTTCATGACCGGATCGACGCCGTCACTGCCCGCTATGGCGATGATGCGGCGCTGGAGGCGCTGTATCTGTCACTGACCCCGGTCGGTCGTCTGGCCGGGGTGGCATGATGTTCACGCTCCCCTCCCCCGCCCCGCTGATTTCCGGGCAATCGACGCGCGTTGTGCTGCGCGAACGCACTGGGGCCCTGCTGGCCGGGATGTTTGTGGTGGTGGTGCGGATTTCGGGCTGGCTCGGC